>NZ_JBNQTI010000083.1:17021-35849 GCF_050325825.1 Kitasatospora sp. LaBMicrA B282 | reverse complement strand
GATCCGGGCGGGCGGCTCGGGCAGCACGGCGCGTTGCAGCACCTCGACCACGTCGCGGGCGCCGGCCAGCTGGCGGGAGGAGTGTTCGGAGCGGCGTTTGAGCGCGGTGGTGAGGACGGCGAGTGCGACCAGACCGCCCAGCTGGGGCCAGATCTCGATGTGGCCCTGGGCGTCGTCGCGGAAGAGGGCCAGGACGGTGCAGATGGCGACGACGGCACTGCCGATGAGGGCGGTCTCGGTGAGCGAGAGCAGCGCGGCGGCGGCCGGCGGTGCGGCGGCGAGCAGCGGGGCGGCGGTGTAGGGCAGGGGAGTGGCCAGGTCGTAGCCGACCGCGATGGCGATCAGCAGCCACGGCAGGCAGCGCAGCCAGAGCCGGGTGCTCCGGTCGGTCGCGGTGGGGTTGGTGGCCACGGCGGTAATGATCTCGCACAGGCGGGCGGTCGGCCCGCCGGCGGTGGCGGTGGTCGCGGTGCCGGTGGCGGCGGCGCTGGCGGTGGCCTGCTGCCGCGCTGAACGCGGCGTGCCGCCTTTGCGTACCCGAAGAAGGGGACACGAGGCCGCCCGCCTCGCGTGACCCGTTCCACCGATGGAGGACACATGCGGTGGGTCGGCGACGACGGGCGCACCGCGCCCGTCGTCGCCTGCGTTCATCCGATCACGTGCGGTAGGCGTAGTAGAGCGAGTCGGGGAAGATGGCCACGAGGCTGGCCACGGAGCGGTTCAGCGTGTTGGTGGAGTGGTACGTCACGTACGGCATGCCGGCGGGGCTGCGGTAGGTGACGATCATGGAGTGGTCCTTCGAGCCGGTACGGTCGAAGTCCATCTGCAGGATGTCGCCGACCCCGAGCTGGTAGACATCCGCGAGGTTGGTGACGCGCTTGCTCGACAGGGCGTACCAGGACCACTCGTTCACGCCGTTCCAGGACCAGCTCTGAGTCGCCGGGTTGGTGGCGCTGTACCACCACGTGTGGTCGTAGTCCGAGGCCCAGCCGCCGGCGAACTGCCAGCCGCCCGCCCGCAGGGACTGGCTGATGAAGTTCGTGCAGTCCCCGCCCGCGCCGTTGAACTGGCGGTACGCCGGGTTGTAGTTGTGCCAGTACTTCTCCGCGTACGCCGCCATGGCCGTGTAGTCGACCGCCCCGGACTTCGCGGGCTTCGGGCTGGGCGCCGCCGGCCAGGCGGTGCTCGCCGGCGTCGCCTCCGGCGGGTCGGTCGTGGCGGTGACGGCGACCAGCGGCGGACGGGTCGCGGCGGACGCCAGGGCCGTCGAGGCCACGGCGGAGTCGAGCCGGCTCGGCGTCGGCTCGTTGATCTGCGGGAACCCGTCCGTGTCGAGGTCGGTGAGGCCCGTCAGCTGCCAGTGGCCCTGCGCGTCCTTGACGAAGGTCGCCTCGTGCTGCGCCTGGAAGCCCGTCGTCGGCGGCTCGTCGCCGCGCAGCTTCTCGTACGTCAGCGTCGTGGTCTCGGTGAGCAGCACGTCGGCCCGCTTACCGTCGCCGGAGAGCTGGACGTGGTCCACGGTCGCCTTGGTGTTGCCCGCCTGGTACGCCTCCCCGGCGGCCCGCAGGCGGACCCGGCGCGCCTGCAAGGACGCGTCCACCGCCTGCTCGTTGTGTGCTGCCGTGCTCGCCATCGCGACGCGTCCGTTCGTGGCGGCAGTCGTGTCGGCGGTCTGGAAGATGGCGCGCTGCGCCGGCGGCTGGTCCAGCAGGGCTGCCGTGCGCTGCACCAGAACGGTCTGGGCCAGCCGGTCGAAGTCGGCGACCGTGCCCAGGTCCGGGGTGCGGGCGGTGGTGGCGGCCGTCGGTGTCGCGGCCGTCAGAGATGTCGCCCAGGCCGCCGGTACGGCGGTGGTGGCCAGGGCCGCGGTGATCACCGCGCCGGCGGCGGACCGCCAGATGCTTCGCTTCACGTGGATATCCCTCCCATGCCCGGTCTGTTGTGATCCGGGCAGAGAGGCATCGTCGCACTGTTGCGCTAGTCGACGTAACCACATGGGGAAATCCCGTGATGGAACCGCGCGGGATCCGCCGCCGGACCGGCCGGGTCCTGCCCGCGCAGCTGACCAACAACGCCGGGGCGCGCACCCCGCCCGCGGTGCTGGCCGAAAGTCGCCGATGATCCGGGGTGGGCCGGCCCGGCCGGCCGGCACGGTGGAACCGCCGTGCGGCGGGTGGGCGTTGTGACGGTGGGAGGGATACTGCCATGACACTGCTCCGAGGCACGCCGTTTCGCCTGACGGCCGCCGCCATCGCCGTGCTCGCCGCTGCCCCGCTCGTCACGGCCTGCAAGAGCGCCAACGCGGCCTTGGACTGTGGCAAGCGGGCCATCAGCATCACCGGCGACGTCCAGGACCTGATGGACTCGTCGGTGAATGTCGGCCAGATCACCGACGACGACAAGCGCCGGCACACGCGTGCGGCATTCCAGAAGATCCGCGACGACACCCACAGGATCCGCGAGAGCAGCGGCAACAGCAAGATGAACCAGGCCACCGACAAGCTGTCCAAGGCCGTCGACAGCGCCGTGACCGAGGTCGACAACGGCCGGAAGCCCGACCTCGGCGCCGTGTCGAGCGCGGCCGGCGCGGTGACCGAGGCCTGCGGCTCGTCCTGAGGATCCGAGAACCGATCGGGCCGGCACCTACCCAGTAGGTGACGGCTCATCAACCACACCGTCCCGCCACCGCGCCGGCCGCCCCCTGCGGCCGGCGCGGTGCCGTGTGCGGGCGCAGGCCGGTGACCCGACCGCACAGCAGCCGACGGTATGCCCGTGCTGCCCGGGAAATGCGCCGTGCTGACGATTCCTTGATCCCGGCCGGGCCGGTCCTGACGGCTCGTTGACGCGTTCCCCGTCAGCCGAAATGTGAGAGTTCCCCGGCCATTCCTGGGAGTTTCCCGTGAGCTCCGAAGACTAGGGGAATCCCGGCCCGGCCTCCGCTTCACTTCCACCCCACTGACCCTCCGACCAGTGGGCCCGGTCCGCCGAACCACCCCGGTTGTCAGGAGCAGTCGTCCCGGCACCCGGCTGCCCGAATTCCGATTCGACGCAACCGGCGTACCGATTCCCACGACGACGATTCACCGAGTTTCACAGCGAAAGGAACAGCGCGTGACCCTGGCTTACATCCTGGGTGGTGGGATCAGCCCGGCTTCCGAGAGCGGCCTGGAACTCCATGAGCAGTACCCGGTGGTGCAGAACTGCTACCGGGAACTCTCGGAGCACACCGGCCTGACCGTCGCCCAGATTCTCAGCGAGCCGCTGCCGGAGGAGCCCGGCCCGCGGCGCGGCGTCGGGGCGGTCCGGCAGGCCGCGGTGGCCCTCGGCATCGCCGACCTGCTGGCCGAGCTGGACGTCCGTCCCGGCGCCGTCGGCGGCCTCAGCCTGGGCGGGATGGTCGGCAGCTGTCTGGCCGGCTCGATCGAGCGCCGCGAGCTGGCCCGGTACCTGATGCACACCGGCGAGGCGCCGCAGGTGGTCCCGGGGGCGCCGGCGGAGGGCATCGCCATCGCCTTCGTCCCCACCGACCGCGATCCCGCCGGCTACCACGAGCCGGCCGTCCCGGACGTCCACCTCGCCTCCGACTTCGGGCCGTCCGTGGACGGCGGCGCCCGGATGCTGATGCTGTCGGGCCTGCGGGCCGGGCTGGAGCGGGTCGCGGCCGAGGCGCCGCCGGGCACGGTGGCGGTCCTCGACCAGTACCGGATCGCGCTGCACACCCCGCTGCGCCAGGCCGCCCGTGACTTTCTCGAGCCGTGGATCGCCGCGATGCCGCTGCGGGACCCGGTGCTGCCGCTCAGCTCCTGCCTGGAGCAGCGCACCCTGGGCACGGCCGAGGAGGTCCGCGACCTGTTCCGCCGCAACACCACCGACCCGGTCCACCTGCTGCACGTGTGCGCCGAGATGAAGCGCCAGGGCGTCCGGCTGGGCCTGGTGCTCGGCCCGTCCATCCCGTCCGGCGTGGTGGACTTCCCCTTCCCGGTGGTGCACATCGAGACCCCCGAGCACGTGGGGCAGGCGCTCGCCGCGATCTACGAGCTCGGCATCGAGATCGCCCCCGCGACGTCCGAGATCGCCCCCGCGACGTCCGAGATCACCCCCGCGACGCCCGAGATCACCCCTGCGACGCCCGGGAGGACGGCGCGATGACCGCCACCGAGCCCACCGACCCCGGATACCTGACCCGCACCGACCGCTGGCTCGCGCTGGACCTGGACGACTGGACCCGCCGCGTGCTGCGCCGGCACTTCGACCCGGAACTCGGCAGCCCGTACTGGCTCGAGCGCGCCGCCCACCTCGACTTCGACCCGCTGGACATCACCCGGTACGCCGAACTGTCCGCCTTCGGCCCCTTCCCGCTGACCCAGCTGCGGGAGCTCGACCCCGCCGACCTGGTCCCGCTGGCCGTGCCCCGGCCGCTGGCCGGCCAGGTGTGGGAGACCGGCGGCACCACCGGCGCGCCCTGCCGGGTCTTCTACACCGAGCCCATGCTGGCCCACAACATCGACTGGCGCTGCCGCGCGATGGCGGTGGGCGGCTTCGAACCCGGCCGCTCCTGGCTGCACGCCGGACCCACCGGGCCGCACCTCATCGGCACCACCACGCTGGCCCTGGCCAGGGACTTCGCCGCGACCGTCTACGGGATCGACATGGACCCGCGCTGGGTCAAGCGGCTGGTCCGGGCCGGCGACCTGAAGGGCGCCCAGGCCTACACCGACCACCTGGTGGAGCAGATCGCCGACGTGCTCGGCAAGCGCGAGGTGGACCACCTCAGCACCACCCCCGCGCTCTTCCAGGTGCTGCACCGTCGTCACCCCGACCTGGTCCGGCGCCTGCGCGGGGTCCGGCTCGGCGGCACCCAGGTGACGCCCGACATGTACCGCGAGTTCAGTGCCGCCGTGGACGGCCGCCCGCTCGGCCTGACCTACGGCAACACCCTCGGCAGCGGCATGGGCCTGCCGCCGGCCGCCGGCGGTGACCTGCTGCCCTACGTGCCGCCGTTCCCGCAGGTCACCTACGCCGTGGTGGACCGGGAGGACTGGACCCGCAGTGTGGAGTACGGGCAGTTCGGCCGGGTGCGGCTGACCGTCCTGCACGAGGACCTGTTCCTGCCGAACGTCCTCGAACGCGACCGGGCCGTCCGCTACCCGACCGGCGACGACTGGCCGTGCGACGGGGTCGCCAACGTCCAGCCGCTGCAGATCACCCAGGCCTCACCCGAGGGCCTCTACTGAGCAACCGCAGTCCCCAGCGGGCGACTCCGCCCGCTTGTCCAGAGCGGGGTACCCCATGGCCGACCACCAGTTCCAGGTGCTGGGTCCACTCGAACTCCAGCACCCCGGTGGCTCCCTCGCCGTGGTCGGCGCGCGGCAGCAGATCCTGCTGACCATGCTGCTGCTCCAGGCCAACCGGGTCGTCCCGGTCTCCCGCCTGGTCGAGGCGATCTGGGACGACACGCCCCCGCCGACCGCGCTGGCCCAGGTGCGCATCTGCGTCTGCCGGCTGCGCCGGGCCTTCGGCCGGCTGGGGCTGGCGGACGCCATCCGGACGCACGCCGCCGGCTACCTGCTGCAGGCCACCGCGGACTCCTCGGACCTGGTGCGGTTCGAGGAGCTGCTGGCCCGGGCCCGCACAGCGGCCGCCGCGCACCGCACCGGGGAGGCCGCCGCCCTCTTCCGCGAGGCGCTCGCGCTGTGGCGGGGGCCGGCGGCCGGCGGGCTCGACAGCCCGTTGGTGCAGGCGCTGGCCACCCGGGTGACCGAGGAGCACGCGGCCGCCCTGGAGGAGTACTTCGAGCTGGAACTCCACCAGGGCAGACACCGGACGATCACCGGTGAGCTCGCCGCCCGGGCGGCCGACCACCCCTACCGCGAAGGCCTGAGCGCCCGCCTCATGCTGGCGCTCTACCGGTCCGGTCGGCAGGCGGAGGCGCTGGCGGTCCACCGGAACCTGCGCCGCCGGCTGGACGAGGAGCTCGGCATCGAGCCGGGGGCGGCGGTCCGCCGCCTCCAGCAGCGCATCCTGGCGCAGGACCCGCGGCTGGCCGACCCCGCCGACACCGCCCGCGCCCTCGACCCGGAACCCGAACCCGCCGCCCCGCAGCGGTCGGGCGCAGCGGCCGGCCGGCCGCCGGCCGGACCGCGGCCAGCTCCGTGGCGAGCACCCGGGCCCGACCGCACGAGCGACCTGCTGCACCAACTCGAGTGGGAGAACGCCTGGTTGCGCACCTGCCAGGCGGCCCGTCGGTACCTGCTGGGGAATCCCGCCCGGGGCCCGCTGCCGGTCCCCACCCCCGTCGATCCGTGCCCCGCCCGGGACCGAGGCGTCCCGGACCACCACCCCGCACCCGCCCCTGCCCCCAACGAAGAAGGCTTCCATGGACGTTGCCATCATCGGCGCCGGCGCCGCCGCCACCTGCCTGCTCGACGCCCTGTCCCGGCAGCGCGCCGCGCCGGGCCGGCTGACCGTCTTCGACCCCTCCCCGCACCCGTGGCGCGGGCAGCCCTACGCGAACGACCTGGCGCACGTCCGGGTCAACCTGCCGCCGCAGCAGATGTCCGTGCGCCACGGGGAGGACGCCCACTTCGCCGACTGGCTGCGCTCCGGCCCGGACGACGCGGCGGACCACCTCGACGCGCTCCTCGGCCAGCCACTGGTCCCGCGCGCCCGCTACGGGGACTACCTGGCGGAGACCGCCGAGGCGGCGATCGGGACGCTGCGCAGCCGCGGCTGGCAGGTCGGGCTGGTCGCCGAGCGGGTGACCGGGGCCGAGGCGCGGGCCGGCTCCGCCGTGCTGCTGCGCACCGACGGCGGCTCGGTGCACCGGGTGGACCGGGCGGTGCTCTGCGTGGGCGCGGGCAGTCCGCGCGACGTCTACCGCCTCGCCGGGGCGCCCGGCTTCGTCCTCGACCCCTTCCCGCTGGCCGAGACGCTTGACGGCATAGCCGCCGACGCCGACGTGGCGGTCCTCGGCAGTGGGCTGACCGCGGTCGACGTGGTGGTCTGCCTGGCGGCCCGCGAGCACCGGGGGAGGATCACCCTGCTCTCCCGCAACGGAGTGCTCCCCAACGTCCAGCAACGCGGCTTCCCGTTCCGGCCGAAGCACGTCTCGCGGGCCCGCCTGCTCGAGCTCGCCGACGAGGGACCGCTGACCCTGCAGCGGCTGGAGCCGCTGTTCGCCGCCGAGCTCGCCGAGTACGGCGAGGACCCGGCGCCGCTGCTCGCGGAGCTCGGCGCGGCCCGGACCGAACACCCGGCGGAGCGGATCCGGCGCCAGCTGGGCGAGGTCGGCGCCGAGCAGCGCGCGCGGCGCGTGCTGGTCCGCCTGGTCCGCGCGCTGGGGCCGGTGGCGCTGGGCCTGCTCGCCGAGCCGGAGCGGAAGGAACTGCAGGAGACGCACTACCGGCTCGTCTCCAGTCTCTGCTCGCCGATGGTCCCGAGGAACGCCGCCGTGCTGCTCGCGCTGCACGACGCGGGGCGGCTGGACCTGGTGGACGGCGTGCAGCAGATCGAGCCCCGCGCCGGCGGGGGATTCGCCGTCGAGTGCGCCGGTCGCGGTCCGCTCGGCGCCGACGTGCTGGTCAACGCGGTGAACGCCACCCCGTACGCGACGCCCGAGCGTGCCGACGGGGTGGTGCGCTCGCTGGTCGAGGGCGGCGCCGCCGAGCTGTGCGGGACCGGCGGCCTCGGCACCGAGCCCGGCACCGGCCGGCTGGTCGTCGACGGACGCCCCGACCACCGACTGCTGGCACTGGGTGACCTCGCCGGGCACGGCCTCTTCATCACCTCCAGCATCGCCGGCCTGGCCGCCCAGGCACCGGCCGTCGCCGGAGCGCTGCTCGCCGACTGACGCGCGCGAAGGGGTGGGGTGGGAGCGCCGAGACGCTCCCACCCCACCCCTTTCGCCGTTCCTCGTCCGCTCCTCGCCGCCGGCTACTTCTCGACGCAGAACTCGTCGATCGGGTAGCCCACGTGGCGGTCGGCGGTCGGCAGGTAGCCCAGGACCTTGTCTCCCGGCTTGAGTTCGGTGCTGTTGAGGACGATCCCCGCGGGGCCGAGCACCCGCACGTGCCAGTCGTCCTGCAGGATCAGGTTGACGGCCTGGCCGTTCGGGGCGACGGCGTCGATGGAGATCAGCGGCCGCGACTCGATCTTGACCCGGCCCACGGTGACCACCCGGGTCTGGCCCTTGACGTCGACGGCCAGCACCTTGCTGCCGGCCTGCAGCTCGCTGAGGTAGTTGGTGCGGCCGTGCTCGCCCGCGATGGTGTACGACATGATCGCGCCGGCGTTGACCCGGAACGGGCGGGTCGGCATGTAGGGCAGCGGATGGGTCTCGCTGACGCAGAGGATCATGCCCTTGGAGTGGGAACCGACCAGGATGCCCTCGTCCTGGCGGAAGTACGAGCAGGTGTCCACACAGGCCCGCTCGCCCATGCCGACGTGCTCGGTCCGCACGACCTCCAGCTCCACCAGGGTCAGCTCGCCGGGACCGCCCTCGGCCGCGGCCTTCAGCGCGGTGGCGTCGCCGACCGCCTCGGGGGCCAGCATCACGCCCTCGGAACCGTGCTCCAGCACCCCGAAGATGATCCGGGCCTCCGCCACGTCCTTGGCCACCGTGATGATGTTGCCCTGCGACTGCGCGGCGGCCGCGATCACGATCTCGAGCGGGATCTTGGTGGGGTCGCGGAACAGCAGCAGGCTCCAGGGCTCGGTCCGCGCCGAATGGCAGGCCTCCTCCAGGGTGTCCGCGTCCACGATCTCGACGAACCGACCGAACTCCACCGTGGGGTGGGCCTTGGCCAGCGCGGCCCGGCCGCCCTGCTGGCCCGGGCCGAGGATCACCACGTCGGCCGGTGCCAGGTCCTCGGGCAGGTCCCTGCCCTGCGGCAGGAAGACCTTCTTCACGGTTGGCGGCAGCCCCTTGAGGTCGGCGAGGTTCGAGGTGACGATGCCGTCGATCCGCTGGTGCAGCGCCTCCTCGACGATCGCCTTCTTGGCGCCCTTGGTCGCCCGGATGTCCAGCCAGGACAGCTTCACGGGGTTTCTGCCTCTCTTCTGCGGTGTGTGTCTGAACTGATCACTCGTGAGCCGGGCCCGGGCCCGGCGGTTTCTCCGGTGGCGGTGGCGGCGGCCGCTGTCGTAGCGGTCGTCTTCACCCGAGCTCGGAGCCGGAGACCTCGAGGGCGCTCCCGGCCACGGCCATCCCCAGGTCCCGGTGGATCACGGCGGAGAGCCGGCGGGCCATCTCCCCGGGGTCGGCCGCCTCGAACACGTTGCGTCCCATCGCCACCCCCGCCGCGCCGCCGCGCAGCGCGTCCTCGACGAAGGCCACCACCGCGTCGCCGTCGTCCCGCCGCGGACCGCCGACCACGATCACCGGTACCGGGCAGGCCCGCACCACATCGGCCATCTCCGCGGCCGAGCCGACGTACGGGGCCTTGACCACGTCCGCGCCCAACTCGGCGGCCAGCCGGGCGGCGTGCGCCACCAGCTCCGGGTCCTGCGGGTTGCCGATCTTCGGCCCGCGCGGGTACATCATCGCCATCAGCGGCAGGTTCCAGCGGTCGCAGGCCTCGGCCACCCGGGCCAGGTCGGCGACCTGCTCGCGCTCCTGTGCGGACCCCAGGTTCACGTGCACGCTGACCGCGTCCGCGCCCAGCCGCAGCGCCTCCTCCACCGTGGCGACCAGGTACTTGGCGTCCGGGTCGGGCGCGTGCCGGGTGCTCGCACTCAGGTGGACGATCAGCGAGGTCCGGGTGAACCACTGCGGGTCGACGTGGGCCAGGACGCCCTTGTGGACCACCACGGCGTCCACGCCGTTGGTGGCCAGCCGCCCCACCAGCAGGTCGAGGCTGCTGCCGGACGCGATGGGGCCGTCCGTGACGGAGTGGTCGAGCGGCACGACGAACAGCCGCTCCTCGTCGTGGTGGTGGAGCCGTTGCAGGCGGAGTCGTCGGGCAAAGGAGTGGTGGGTGGGCACTTCTGCTCCTGCTCGCGAGGGGATTCGAGTGGGAAGAGCGTGCCCGGACCGACCTATCATCCGCGTTTCAGCGCATCGGGATAGCTCGGTGATACGCGCCTTTTCCTACCGTGGTCTCCGACGAAGGCGGAAGGACCCCACGTGAACTTCGAGCAGGAATCCCCGGTCGAAAGCGCCGTCATGCGCAGGCTCTCCTCGAACTGGCACCGGCGGGCCGTCGTGAAGAAGCCGGAGCCCGATCTCGACGACCTCTTCGAGAGGGACCGGCCCGACTTCCCGCTTTTCATGACGCCGCTCCACGGCCATCCGGTCATGGCGACCCTGGCGGACGAGACCGTCCAGCAGATGCTCTTCTTCGCCGGTCTCGCCTTCCACAAGTTCACCATCGAGATCGAGAGCGAAATCGTGGCCCCGGCCTTCGCCGGCGTGCTGAGCGGCCGCTTCCCGGTCGTCGGCGGCCCGCAGGCCCAGGCCGCGATCGTCCAGGCGACGGTGGACGAGCAGTACCACTCGCTGCTGCACCTGAACGCCGCCCGGGTCATGCAGGACCACCGCCGCCCCTGGGCCCTGGACTCGCGTGCCCTGCCGCTGTCCGACCTGGTCACCCGGCACCACCTGCTCCGGTCCCGGGCGGACCACGCGTGGCAGCGGGACCTGATCCGACTGGCCTTCGCCACCGTGGTCGAGGTGGCGATCGGCGGCTACCTGGAGCTGGCCGCTAAGGACAAGGACATCCAGCCGGTCAACAGCGCGACGGCCGCCATCCACTGGCGCGACGAGGAGTGCCACGGCTCCCTCGCGGCCGACTTCGCCCTGGGCGTCTTCCGGAGCCTCGACCCCGAGCGGCAGCGGTACTTCATGACGACGATGGTCGAGGCGGCCCGCCAGTTCTCCGAGAAGGACTTCACCCTCTGGCACGCGATCGTCGACCTGGTCGGCGCGCCCCACGCGCACGACGCCCTCAAGGAGGCCTACGACCAACCGGGTTCGCGGATCCTGCGCCGCGACTACCGGCCGCTGGCCAGGCTCTGGACCACGATGGCGGAGTCCAGCCCACTGGACCTCGACTGGGCGGTGGCGAGCCTCCCGACAGTGAGCCTCCCGACGGCGAGCCTCCCGACGGCGAGCCTGCCGGGGGCGGCCGCCGGGCGCGGCTGACCGGCGGGCCGCGCGGCGCGGCCCGTCAGGCAGTCCCGTTCACGGGCGCGGCGGACCACTCGACGAGCGGCGGCCGCACCCGGGCGCACAGGGGATGGCCCTTGGCGTCGGTCAGGCCCAGGCGGCCCAGCAGCCGCCCGGTGCGCAGCGCGGCGTCGGCGGTCTCCGGGTCGATGGCGTCGAGCATCAGCTTCGCGCGCCGGAACAGGGTGAAGGCGCCGGCCTCGTCGACGGTGCCCCAGGAGAGGTAGATGAACCGGGCTCCCGGGCGACCCTGGATGTAGGGCCCTCGGAGGTCGACACCGCCATCGGTGGGCGTCGCCGTGCACTCCAAGGTCCACGCCGCCGACGGGGCGTCACCGGGATGGAGGTCGAGCAGCTCGTCGCGCCGGTCGCGCCGTTGGACCGCGACGTGGATGTTCTCGTAGCCGGGGAAGTCCGGGCCGCCGCCGCACGTGCGGCCCGGCAGCTGGAACGCTTCGATCCTGATCTGCATGGGTCCATCCTCCCCACGACCGCGGCACCGGCATCGGCAACGGCACCGGCACCGGCAATGCCACGATCGCGTAGGTCATCAGCCCGTGGCGCTCAACAGCGGACCGAAGATCTCCGCGCCGAGGCGCTCCGCCGCCGCCTGGTCCAGCACTGCGCCGTCGACGCCGCGCTGCCCGCCGGCCCACTGCTCGGCGCTGCCGCGGTCGGTGAAGAACCGCAGGTAGCCACAGCAGACGGCAGCCGCCGGGCCGTCCTCGGCGCGGGCGCCGTAGTAGACCACCGCCGACTCCGGTTGCCAGCGCGTCTTCCCGTCGGCGAATTCCACGCGGACGGGGGCACCGCTGAGCGGGTCGGTGGAGGTGATGACGGCGTCGCCACCGAGCATGGCCGGGATGCCCAGGGCGTCGATCGCGCACATCGACCACACCCGGGCCGCACCAGCGATCTGCACGACGTGCGCGGTCGGCACGGCCGAGAACGGGTACGCGGCCCGGATCCGCCCCTCCTCGTCCAAGGTCAGGAAGTCCTCGGCAGCCAGCTCCGCGAGCACCCGGGCCGCCGGCAGGCCGAACGGCCTCGACACCTCCTCCAGGTCTGCCACCTCGGGCGCGCCACCGGTGGTCGCGAAGGACCGCAGCACAGCCTGCTGCAGCGCGCGCAGGCCCCGCTCGACCGGGGCGAGCCGGCCACGGCCACCCCGCCCGGCGGGCCGGGCGAGGGCGGCCAGGTCCGCGCGATCGGTGCTGGTCGGCTCGATGCCGAGGGCCCGGCGCAGGTCCTCGACCCGGGGAGCACCGTCGACCGTGCCGTCCGAGCCGCGGTACAGTCGGCAGGCGAAGCCCGTCGGCGTGCCGGGGGCGGCGAACGGGTCGCGCCCGTCGACCAGCACGGTCGGCGAGCCGTGCATACCCCGGCGCGCGGCCTCGGCCTCGTCCCGGACCACGTGCCGCACCACCTCGACCTCCGGCCGCCGGGCCAGCACCGAGGCCAGCCTGTCCTCCAGCACCGGACCGTTGGGGCAGTCCGGCACCGTGAGCAGCTCCACCCTCATCAGCGGTACCTCCTTCTCGCTCCCTTGCGAGGCTAGACCTTCCAGCGCACTGGAAGGTCAAGAGCTAGCCTGCAAACATGCGCATCGGGGCACTCGCCGCCGCCACCGGCACCACGGCCAGGACCCTCCGCTTCTACGAGCAGTCCGGGCTGCTGGAGGAGCCTGCCCGCACGCCCGGCGGCTACCGCGACTACCCGCCCCAGGCGGTCGCCCGCGTCGACTTCGTCCGCACCGCACAGGCCGCCGGCCTCAGCCTCGCCGAGATCCACGGCATCCTCACCATCCGCGACAGCGGCCGGCCACCCTGCGCACACGTCACCGCCCTGCTCGAGAAGCACCTCGCCGACGTGGACCGGCGACTGGCCGAACTGCACGCAACCCAGGCCACACTCCGCAAGCTCGCCCGCACCGCCGCCGCAACGGACCCCGCCACCTGCGCCGAAGGCGACATCTGCCGCATCCTCACCGGCACCTGACCGGGCCCGGCGCAACGTCCGGCCCTCAGCATCCGCGCTGCGCGGCTCCCGGCTCCGGCCGGGTCTCGGCCGGGGCGGGATCATGCCGCTCGACGGGCTCACGGCCGCCCGGGGCCAACTGCTCCAGGTAGGAGGGGCGGGCCGGGTCCGCCCACTCCTGCATCGCGTAGCGCGAGGTCTGCTCGTGGTACGCGCACATGGCGGGGAACCAGCCGCGCATGTTGGCCACGGCGTGCCCCACGGCGGCCCGGACGGTGGGATCGGCATCAGCGGTTCGCTGCCGGAGTTCCGCCTCCGCCGACCGGTAGCCGTCGACGCAGGCGCGGACCAGGCCCGCCGTCCGGTCGATGGCCTCCTGTAAGTCGCACCCGGTGGTGCGCATGATCACGGCGCAGGCGTTGGACGGGGCCCCGGCGGCGATCTCCTTCTCGACGGAGTAGACGTCGTTGAAGAGGATGGCGAAGTCCATCGTCGCCCAGGCCGCCCGCTGGAAGGGACCCGACTCGAAGACCTCCTGCGGCAGTTCGCACCCCAGCTCCAGCAGGTCCACCCACACCGGCCCCCCGAACGTGGAGCGGCGCACCCTGGTGAGGTAGTCGTCGAGGGAGACCGGAAGCGCGTCGTTCGCGATGCCGTCGTACTCGGTCAGGTAGCCGTCGACGATGCTGTGCATGTTCGACGCGAACCGGCGGATGAAGCGCGGCGAGCTCTCCCGCCGGAGCCGGACCAGCACGTCGGCGAGCCCGCGCACGACCGGGTCCCGGTGTGCGGTGAACTCCCGGGGCACCTCGATGGCCGCGTGCAGAGCCGTGCACAGGACCTGCCAGCCCGCGGAGTCCCGCTCCAGGAGGAAGCCGGCCTGCTGGTCGTCGTAGACGAAGAACCAGACGTAGAAGTCGACCACGGCGGACAGGGCATCGCCGGGCACCATCGGATAGCACCAGCACGCGGCATCCGCGTAGAGCACCTGGTGGAAGAACCGCTCCGCCACCGGCGGCGACATCAGGCCCATGCGGACCGTCCAGTCCATGCTCCGGTCGCAGAGCTCCCGCTGCCGCGGGTGCGGCACCAGCGGGAACGGGGACTGGAACCTCGGAAGCGTCGGCTTCCGCTGCGCCGAATCGCGCGATGGCTCTGGCACGGTGTCCCCTGTTCGGTTCGCGCCGATACTCCACTGCCTCTCGAACGTACCGGTCCCGCCGGCGTTCCGACGGCAAAACGCCGGCGGATCCGTTCGGGAACCGTAAGGAGCAGCAGCCCCCACCGGAACACCCCACGCTCCTAAGGTCGTCGGTGGAGCCGGGACCCCCGGCCCCGTCGACGACCGACCGCTGGAGGAGCACGGATGACCGAGACTGCCGAAGTCGGGGTGATCGGGGGCTCCGGCCTCTACGCCCTGCTGGACGACGTGACCGAGGTCGTCGTCGACACCCCCTACGGGCCGCCCAGCGACTCGCTGTTCCTCGGGCAGCTGGACGGCCGCCGGGTGGCGTTCCTGCCGCGGCACGGCCGCGGGCACCGCATCCCGCCGCACCGGATCAACTACCGCGCCAACCTGTGGGCGCTGCACGCACTCGGGGTGCGCCAGGTGCTGGGTCCGTGCGCGGTGGGCGGGTTGCGCAGCGCCTACGGGCCCGGGACGCTGCTGGTGCCCGACCAGTTCGTGGACCGCACCTCGGGCCGGGTGCAGACCTTCTACGACGGGGTGCCGTTGCCCGACGGCACGGTGCCCGAGGTGGTGCACGTCTCGGCGGCCGACCCGTACTGCCCGGCCGGTCGGGGGGCCGCGCTGGCCGCGGCCCGTGACCGAGGGTGGGAGCCGGTGGCGGGCGGGACCCTGGTGGTGATCGAGGGGCCGCGGTTCTCCACCCGCGCCGAGTCGCGCTGGTTCACCGCCGCCGGCTGGTCGGTGGTCGGCATGACCGGCCACCCGGAGGCGGTGCTGGCCCGCGAACTGGGCCTGTGCTACACGTCGATCGCCCTGGTCACCGACCTCGACGCGGGCGTCGAGGTCGGCGCGGGCGTCACCCACGGCGAGGTGCTGGAGGTCTTCGCGCGCAACGTCGACCGGCTGCGCACGGTGCTCTTCAGCGCCGTCGAGCGGCTGCCGAAGAACCGGGACCGGGACTGCGTCTGCTCGCACGCCCTGGACGGCCTGGCCACCGGCCTGCCCGGCGTGCCCTCCTGACCCCCTCGGCGAGCAGCGTGGCCAGCGCCGTCGCGGCCAGCAGCCACAGCAGGTTCCGCAGGTAGGGCAGCGGCAGCACGGTGGGGTTGCCGCTGCCGGCACCGGCGTGCAGGACGGCCGGCAGCCCCACCGCGGTCAGCGCGGCGGCCACCACCAAGCCGCCGCGGACCGTCCACGGCGCCCGCCGCAGGGCCGCCCCGGCCAGGCAGACCAGCGGCAGCCACAGCCCGTCGTGGAGCAGCACGCCGCCGACCGCCCACCGCGCGACGTCCAGCGGGTCCTGCACGTAGGGGTCGGTCAGCAACCCGTGCAGCCCGAAGCCGATCAGCGCCAGCGCACCCAGCGCCAGCACGGCGCGCAGCACGCTCGCCGGCCTCATACGATCACCTCCAGGCGCTCCACCCACTTGGTCTGCAGCACCCCGGGCCGGCCGGGGGCGATGATCCGCGCCGGGTAACCGTGGTCCGGGGCCAGCACCGCGCCGTTGACCCGCAGGGCCAGGAGCGTCAGCGGGTCGCGCGCGTACTCGGCCTCCATCTCCGTCACCCGGTAGGGACCGTCGGCCTCCAGCGAGGTGATCCGCACCCGGGCGGTGGGCGGCGCCCCGGCCCGGGCCAGCAGGTCGCGCAGTCGCACCCCCGACCAGCGCGCGGTGGCGCTCCACCCTTCGACGCAGGCGATCGGCAGCTCCGCCTCGTGCTGCTCCATCGTCAGCAACTCGTCCATGGTCAGCTCGTAGCGGAGCGGGCCGGTGACCCGTAGCCGCCAGTCCGCCGGCGGCTGCGCGGTGCCCGCCGCCGCGGCGGTCCGGTTGACCGGCAGGCCCTGTGGCCCGAGGTCGGGGCGGCGCGGGGCGAGCAGGTCGCTGCGACGCAGCACGGGCACGGTCTGCCCCGCGGTCACCGCGGTGACCGCCAGCACCGATGCGGTCACCGCGGTCAGGAAGCCGCGGCGGTCGGCGGTGGCGGGCCGCACGCGGCGCCAGTGGGCGGCGATCTCGGGTGCCTTGACGGCCAGGTGCAGCAGCAGGCCGCCGAGGGCGAGCCAGGCCAGCCAGAAGTGCGTCTGCCGGAACGGGAACGGCCACACGTACCACTGCAGGGTGTTGAGCAGCCCGGTGAACAGTTCCAGCAGCATCGACGCGACCAGCAGCAGGATCCCCAGCCGCTCCAGCGCGTGCCGCACGCTGCGCGCGGGCGGCCATTCGAAGAGCCGCGGGTAGACGGTCCACAGTTTGGCGCCGAGCAGCGGGATCGCGGCGATGCCGCTGATCACGTGCAGGCCCTGGGTGACCTGGTAGAGGGTGACCGGTCGGCTGGGCAGGCGGTCGCGGAGCAGGCTCGGGGGGTCCTGCAGCACGTGGCTGTACAGGCCGGTGAGGAAGCAGAGGAGCAGCGCCGTGCCCAGCCAGCGGCCGATCACCACGGCGGTCCGTGGATCGTGCAACCGTGAGCGGAAGGCACCCGCGCGCAGCGGGCCGACCCGCAGCGCGTCCGGCGGGGTGGGCAGCGGCAGGTCGAACCGCCGCGAGCGGTCGGTGGTTTGGTTCTCTCGCACCCTTCCATCTCACCGCCTGCGAGCGGCCCGGCGGGGTAGGCGGCTGCTTACGGAAGTCATACGGTCGGCTGCGGCAGCGTCCCCGCGGGCGGTGTCCGCTGGCAGGGTGACGACGTGTCCGCAATCCTCACGTTGCTCAGTCCCCGTCCCCGTCCCCGTCCGCGCCTGCGCCCGCGCACCTTCGGCGCCGCGCGCCGCCCGCTGGTGGCCACCGCCGTCTGCGGGGCGGCCCTCGCCGCGCTGGTCGCCGCGCTGGCCTGCACCTTCACGATCGGCGGCACGCTGGGCCACAGCCACGCGCTGCTGCTCTGGTACCCCGCGGACTGCGCGCTGTTCGCGCTCGCCGTGCTGGCGCTGCGGCGGGTGCCCGTCCGGCGGGTGGCCGCCCTGGTGCTGGCCGGCAGCGCGGCGGTGGCCGTCTGCGGCCTGCTGGTCCCGCCGCGGACCAGCGACGACGCCTACCGCTACCTGTGGGACGGCCGGGTGCAGGCGGCTGGGATCTCCCCGTACGCCTACCCGCCCGACGCCCCCCGGCTCGCCGGCCTGCGGGCCGGCGAGCCCGCGCGCCTTCCGCCCCCAGGCGAAGGACAGGAAGGGGAGAGAAGACGGGCGGGAGTGGGGTTGGTTATTCAAGTCTCACCACCCCCCCCCCCCCCCCCCCCCCCCCCCCCCCCCCCCCCCCCCCCCCCCCCCCCCCCACCCCCGCGCTCTTCCCGCCCACCGGCGACTGCACGGGCTGGGACGAACGCCGGGCGGCGGCGGGCTTCTGCAGTCACGTCAACCGCCCCGGCGTGCCGACGATCTACCCGCCGGTGGCGGAGGTCTGGTTCCTCGGCCTCCACCTGGCCGAGCACGGCACCGGGGTCCGCGCGGCGCAGGCCGGTGGAGCCCTGCTGGCGGTGGCCACCACCGGCACGCTGCTGGTCGTGCTGCCCCGGGAGCGCCGACGCCGGGCCGCGCTGTGGGGCTGGTTCCCCGGCACCGCCGTCTGGGCCGTCAACGACGCGCACGTGGACACCCTCGGTGCGCTGTTGGCCGTCGCCGGCCTGACTCTGGCGGCCCGGCACCGCCGCACCACCGCCGGCTGGGCGCTGGGCGCGGCCGCCGCGGCCAAGCTGCTGCCGGCGCTGGTGCTGCCGGGCGCCCTCAGCGGGGCGCTGGCCCGCCGCCCGACCCGGCGCGACCTGCTGCTGCCGGCGGTCGCCCTGGGCTGCTTCGCGCTGGCGTACCTGCCCTACCTGATCCTCTCGGGCCGCCAGGTGCTCGGCTTCCTGCCCGCCTACCTGCGCGAGGAGGGGTACGACGACGCAACCGTGCAGCGCTTCGGGCTGCTGCAACCCCTGCTGCCGGACGCCGCGCTGGCCCCGGCGGCCGCCCTCGTGGTGCTGGCCGCGGTGGTGTACGTGCTGCGTCGCGGCGATCCCGGTCGCCCCTGGGCCGGGGCGCTCCTGGTGTACGGCACCACGTTGCTGGCGCTCACCCCGGACTACCCGTGGTACGGGCTGCTGCTGGTGGCGCTGGTCGCGCTGGACGGCCGCTGGGAGTGGCTCGCGGTGCCCGCGGCGGGGGAGGCGGTGTACCTGCTCGGCGGCGACGTGCAGACTCCGGCGTACCGGGCGGCGCTCGCGCTGGTCCTGGCGGGCGCGGCGGTCCGCCGGTGGGTGTCGTGGCGGGGAGCGGCGGTGACCCGGGCGGCGGTGCGGGCGGGGTAGCCGCGGGCGGGGCGGATCCGGGCCGAGCGCTTCGGTGCGCTACCCGTCCCGGTGTGTGCCCGTCCCGGTGTGTGCCCGGCTCGGAGTGTGCGGTCGGCAGCGCGCGGTCCGGCGGCCCCGTGCCGGGCTCGCCGGACCATGTTTTTTTTTTTTCCCTCACAATAGCCTCACCCCCCCCCCCCCCCCCCCCCCCCCCCCCCCCCCCCCCC
>NZ_JBNQTI010000083.1:0-17012 GCF_050325825.1 Kitasatospora sp. LaBMicrA B282 | reverse complement strand
GGGGGGGGGGGGGGGGGGGGGGGGGGGGGGGGGGGGGGGGGAAAAAAAACCAAACTAAAAAAACCCCACCCCCCCCTGCGCCGCTCTCAGTAAGGGCGGCGCAGCGCCACGAAGCAGCGTTCGCCGACCGTCCAGCGCTCGGCCTCCGTCAGGCCGACGTCCGCCGCACAGGCGAGCGCGGCCGCTGCGCCCAGCCGCGCCCAGGCGAACGGCGGACCGCAGGTACCGTGTGCGTCCTCCACCCTGACGACCACCCGTTCGTCCACCTCGCCGGGCTCGACCTCGGCGAGCAGCGTTCCGCCGGGGGCCAGGAGTTCGGCGCAGCGGGCGAGCAGTGCGGCCGGGGCGCCGCCGATCCCGAGGTTGCCGTCGGCGAGCAGCGCGGTTCCCCAACGGCCCTCGCCGGGCAGCGGGTCGAAGACCGAACGGCACACCGCGGCGCCGCCGATGGCGCGGGTGCGGGCCACCGCGGCGGCGGTGAGGTCCACCCCGAGCGCGGGCAGCCCGAGGGCGAGCAGTGCGGCGACGAGCCGGCCCGGCCCGCAGCCGATGTCCAGCACCGGACGGCCCACGGTCTGACAGCGCGTCAGCAGGCTGCGGTCGGCCAAGTCCGGCGGAGCACACCAGCGTTCGACGTCCAGCAGATGGCGTCGCCCGTCGCTGCGGCGCAGCCAGAGCGGACCGCGGCCGGTGCGCATCGCTTCGGCGAACGGATCCTGCGCCCACGGCCGCGCCTTGCCGGGGAGAGGGGCCGGGCCGGGGACTGCGAAGGGCCGGCCGAGCGCGGGCGGGGCGGGGTCCCGCAGCGGCACCGGGGGCGTCACCGGGCGGCCCCAGTGGTCCCGGTGACCCCGCTCGGCAGCTCCAGCTCGCGCCAGCGGGCTGCGAAGCGGCCGTCCGGCGCGAGCCGGGCGACCTGCTCGCCGTCCTCGGCGGTGTCGACGTCGGTCAACTCCGGCAGCTGACGAACCGTCAGACCGGCCGACGCGAGCCGCTCCAGCACCGCCGCACCGGTGGTCGGTTCGGACATCGGCACCCCGGCGAGCAGCCGGTGCGCCAGCTCGGCCGACGGCCGGGCCAACCCGAGAGCCCAGAAGCCGCCGTCGGTCGCCGGCCCGAACCAGGCGTCAACTCCCGGACGCTCGGCGGGTGACAGCGCCTGCGCCAACACGGCGGCTGCCAGCTGCGGGGTGTCCATGCCCACCAGCAGCGCCGGCGCGCCCGGGGGAGCGAGTGCGAACGCCGCCGCCAGGCGGGCGTCCAGGCCGCCACCGACCTGCGGCAGTACCTCCCAGCCCGGCGGCAGCCAGCTTCCCGGGGTACCGTCCAGCACCAGCAGCCGGCGACCGGCCGGCATCCGGGAGAGCGTCTCCAAGGTGTCGGCCAGCGCCGCCTCGGCCAACCGGGCGGCCTGCTCGGGGGTGCAGGGCGGGGTCAGGCGGGTCTTGACCCGGCCGGGCACGGGCGCCTTGGCGAGCACCAGCAGGGTCGGCGCCGGCGCGGCCAGGATCGCGCGCATGTCGCGGACGGCCTGCCGGGTGCCGCGCAGGGTGCCGGTCACCTTCGACCGTCCGGCGCGCGGCCGGTAGTCGACGTCCACCTCCGCGATCCGCAGGCCGGCGGCCGAGGCGGACAGCACCATCTCCAGCGGGTAGCCGGAGCGGCGGTCGCCCAGCCCGAGTGCGAGCAGGTCCTCGCGGCGGGCGGCGCGCATCGGGCCCAGGTCGTGCAGCGCGGCACCGGTGCGGGCACGCAGCCGGCGGGCCAACTCCGCGTTGGCCAGCCGCGCGTGCAGCGGCCAGGCCCGGCGCGTGGTGGGGCGGCGCCGGCCGAGCACCAGGTCGGCCTGGCCGGCGAGCAGCGGGGCCGCCACACCGGGCAGTTGGGCCGGGTCGAGCGAGGCGTCGCAGTCCATGAAGCAGACCAGTTCGGCGCGCGAGGCGAGCAGTCCGGCGTGGCAGGCGGCGCCGAAGCCGCGACGCGGCTCACGGACCACCGTCGCGCCCAGCTCGGCCGCCAACTCGGCGGAGCCGTCCCGGGAACCGTTGTCCACCACGAGGGCCCGCCAGCCGGCCGGGATCCGACCGAGCACCCAGGGCAGCGCGGCGGCCTCGTCGAGGCAGGGCAGGATCACGTCCATGCAGGTGGAGGGGGAGGGAAGAGGATTGGTCACGGACATCACGCTAGGCGCGAGGGTGGTGCCGAAGGGTGCCGCGACGCCTTACGGAAGTGCTACGGCGCTTCCGGCCGCGGCCCGGAATCCGGCGCAGCCGGCCCGGCCCAGGGGGTGACTGATCCGCGGGCCCGGGGCGTGACGGCTGCGCCAGCCCGGGGCGTGACGGCTGCGCCAGCCCGGGGCGTGACGGCTGCGCCGGCGCGGGGCCTGACGGCTGAGCCGCCCCGGGGCCTGACGGCTGCGCCGCCCCGGGGCGTGACGGCTGCGCCGGCCACCGGCCGATCCGACCACCGCCTCAGCGGAGTTGGCCGCGCAGCGGCGCCGTCGCGAACTCCGCCATGCCGGCCTCGAACCCGACGACCGGACGCCAGCCCAGTTCCTCGCGCAGCCGCCGCGAGTCGGCGGTGACGTGCCGGACGTCCCCCAGCCGGTACTCCCCGGTCACCACCGGCTGCGGACCACCGCACCCGGCCGCCAGCGCAGTTGCCGTCTCGCCGATCGTCCGGACCGTCCCGCTACCGGTGTTGTACGCCCGCACGAAGCCCGCGGGCCGCTCGAAGACCGCGGTCAGCGCCACCTCGTTGGCGGCGGCGACGTCCTCGACGTGCACGAAATCCCGGCGTTGGCCACCGTCCTCGAAGACGCGCGGCGGCCGGCCGGCGGCGAGCGCCGAGCGGAAGAGCGACGCGACACCCGCGTACGGCGTGTCGCGCGGCATCCCCGGCCCGTACACGTTGTGGTAGCGCAAGGCGACCACCCGTCCGCCGCAGGCACGGGCCCAGGCGGCGGCCAGGTGCTCCTGGGCGAGCTTGCTCGCCGCGTACACGTTGCGCGGGTCGGGGGCCGCATCCTCGCCGACCAGTCCCGGGGTGAGCGGGGCGGCGCAGACCGGGCACGGCGGTTCGAAGCGGCGGGCGTCCAGGTCGGCGGCCCGGCGCGGCCCCGGCACCACCTGGCCGTGCACCGCGCAGTCGTAGTGGCCCTCGCCGTAGACGACCATCGACCCCGCCAGCACCAGGTGCCGGGCACCGCTGCGGGCCATCGCGGCGAGCAGGACCGCGGTGCCGAGGTCGTTGCAGCCCACGTAGTCGGGCGCGTCCGCGAGATCGAGGCCCAGCCCGACCATCGCCGCCTGGTGGCACACCGCCTCCACACCACGAAGCGCCGCCGCCACCGTGTCCGGGTCACGCAGGTCGCCCCGGACGAACTCGACCTCGGCGGGCAGCGCGTCGGCCGCGCCGTGGTCCGGATGGACGGCGGGCAGCAACGCGTCCAGCACGCGCACCCGGTGCCCGGTGCGGACCAGCCGCCGGGCGACCGCCGACCCGATGAACCCGGCTCCGCCGGTCAGCAGAATCTCCATGCCGGCGACGCTAGCCCCGGAGGCGGCGCACCGGCTCGCGAGCCCGCCCGGCCGTCAGACATTCGTAAGAGCTCGTACCATGCCCCGGTGACCGTGCCCCCGACGGTTCAGTCGGGCAGATCGTCCAGCAGCAGCCCCAGTGCGGCCGCCAGTTCGATCGTCCGGCGCGGTGTCGGGCACTGCCTGGCCAGACCGGTCCGGTCGAGGCGGCCGGTGCGGACCTGGAAGAGAACCTTCGCCGCAGGATGCCGGCGCATGTCGTCCGGAGTGAGCTCGTCGGCGACTCGATGCGCGGTGGCGAGCAGAGTGGGGAACGCCGACTGCAGACCCGCGGCCCACGCTCGGAGCGCCTGCAGCCACCGCTCTGTCGCCAGGTCAGCTGCCGAGGAGAACCGCTCTGCCGCCTGGGCCAGCTCGGGCCAGGTGGAGTCGTGCCAGGCCCTGGTCTTCAGGACGGGCAGCTGCCACTGGCGCTTGACGGTCGACCAGTGGTCCGCCCGTGCCTCCACCGAGTGGACCGTGAAGCCCGGGATGCACAGTGCGGTCAGGTTCCAGCCGTGGCAGGCACCGGTGTCGAGACCGAAGATCCGGCCGTCGCGGATCATCGGTTCCCGGCCCGTGACGTGATGGCCGAACACCACCGGTTTGGGATCGGAGTAGTGGTCGTGCCAGTGGCTGTCCGGGAAGAGTGCCGTGAGTTCCCGGTCACCCCTGGTCGAGCCGCAGAGGATCTCTTCCCGCTGCTCGGACAGCGGAATTCCGGACAGCATCGCGGCGTGGACCACACGGACGTGCTCGTTCTCGAAGTAGTACGGCAGTGTCCGCATCCAGTCGACCGTTTCTGCGTACTGGTCGCCGAGTTGCAGGCGCGTGATCTCCTGCGCGTACGAGAAGATCCCGCGCACGTGCTTTCGCTCGTGGTTGCCCATGACCACGACCGAGTTGGGACGCTCACGGAAGAGCCCGACCACGGCACCGGGCGCCGGGCCGCGATCGACCAGATCACCGACGCTCACCAGCAGGTCGTCCGGTTGGATGTCGACTTCATCGAGCAGCTCGAGGAGTTCGTCGAAGCAGCCGTGGATGTCGCCGATGATGATCGTCCGCCGCATGCGCGCGATCCTAGGGAGGTACCAGGGCGGCCGACAAAGGATTTTGTGCGAGAGGAATGACAGCCGCCTGGCACGCCGCGGTCCCCGTCAGGACAGGCGGTCGAGGCGGTCCAGGAGCTCCTGGAAGGCGGTGGGAGGCACGCTGATCTCGCCGGAGAAGGCGTGGTCCATCTCACCGACGAGGAAGAGCATCCCGGTCACGCAGGTGGCCAGGACGGTCAGGAACAGCACCGACCGAGTGGTGAACCGGGTGCCCCACAGCGCCGGCAGCGCCAGCATCATCGCGGCACCGACGAGCAGGCCCGCCCAGAACACCGACGGCAGCCCGGACTGCGTCTCGTTCCCCCGTTCGCGGCGGGCCTGACCGGCAGTCTCCAGTTGGGTCAGGACCCGGTGTTGGAAGTCGGTGGTCCGGGCGTCGACCGTGGGCAGCTGCACGGCGTAGCGGCGCAGGTCGTCCCAGGCGTTACGGGTGTCGGTGTCCATGGTCAGCTTGTCCTGCATCGCCGGCCACTCCTGGGCGATGACCTTGTGGGTGTAGACGATCATGCGTTGGCGCAGGCCGTCGCGCTGGTCGGCCGGCAGCTCAAGGGCCGCCCAGTTCACCTCGGTCAGGGCCGAGGCCTCGGCGGTCGCGGTCTTCTGGCCGGCCTGGTACTCCTGCCAGACCAGGACCACCACGAAGGCCAGGGTGAACGCGAACAGCATCCGCACCAGCGAGGTGACGTGCTCGAAGTTCTGCTTCTGCTCGTCCTGAGGGCTCCACGGGCGTCCGAACCGTGCCCCGAGCCACAGTGCGCCCATCGTCCCGAGCAGGATCGGGACCAGGTACATCAGGAAGTGCATGAGCATCCGCCACTCCTCTCGCCGCCGCCGGGGAACCAGCCCAGCCTTGGGCACCAACGCGGCGACCGCGGCCCTCGGCTCGCTGCGGATCCAGGGATCACCCGATGGAGTGGCGCACAGCACCGGGGCACCCGTGGTGTGTCGGCGTAAATCGCTCGTCGATCCCCTCGCTCCGGAGCGAGGCTGGGCCCCATGACGACTACTCTGATCACCGGGGCCAACAAGGGCCTCGGCCACGCGACCGCCCGCCGCCTGATCGATGCGGGCCACACCGTGTACCTGGGAGCGCGCAACGTCGAGCGGGGCACGGCGGCCGCGGCGGAGCTCGGGGCGCGGTTCGTGCAGCTGGACGTGACCGACGACGCTTCGGTGGCCGCCGCGGTGGCCACCGTCGAGGCCGAGGGCGGCCTGGACGTGTTGGTGAACAATGCCGGGATCGAGGTCCGGTCGCCGGGCGGCGCGATCATCGGCGCCGCGGAGCTGACCGCCGACGTGCTGCGCGAGGTGTTCGAGACCAACGTCCTGGGCCTGGTCCGGGTGACCCACGCCTTCCTGCCGCTGCTGGAGCGCTCGGCCGCCGGGGTCGTGGTCAACGTCAGCAGCGGCCTGGCGTCGCTGGCGCTCGCCGGCAAGGGGTACCCGGGGGTGGCGTACCCGACCTCCAAGACGGCGGTCAACATGCTGACCGTGCAGTTCGCCAAGGCGTTCCCGCAGATGCGGATCAACGCGGTGGAGCCCGGCTACACGGCGACGGACCTGAACCAGCACGAGGGGACGCAGACCGTCGAGCAGGGGTCCGAGATCATCGCCCGGATGGCCCTGCTGGGGCCGGACGGCCCGACCGGCGGCTACTTCGACGCGGCGGGCCCGCTGCCCTGGTGAACACCGGCCGCGGGCAGCCGCGGTTCCCCTCGGCGCGCCCCGAGCCCTGATGGGTCGGCTGGCCCGGCGGGGGACCCCCACCCCACGGGCCGCCCGACCATCACCCCACCGGGCTGAGCGGAACCGCCGTTGCGGCCCGCACGGGGACGCTCCTCCCGATGCCCACACCCGCGTCGGCCGTCGCAGGCGCTGCCTCGGCGAGGAGCGCGTCGACCAGGCGACGCGACTGCTCGAGCCCCGCGATCGACTCGTCCAGCCGCCTGCGCTGCCGGGCCAGGCGGGTGACCATCTCCGGGCACTGCGGCAGCAGCCGCCCCGCGTCGTACGCCACGCACGGCAGCATGACCGCGATCGTCTCGGTGTTCAGACCCGCGGCGAGCAGCGCGCGGATGGTGCCGACGTGCACCACGTCCGACTCCTGGTAGCGACGCCGGCCCGCAGGCGTCCGCTCAGGGGCCAGCAGCCCGCGCTCCTCGTAGTACCGCAGTAGCCGTTCCGGTACACCGGTACGGGCGGCGAGTTCGCCGATCTGCATACGCACTCCTGCTCCCTGGCTGCGGCGATGCCGCAGGGCTTGCTCCTCACACCGATGAGAGGACCTACGGTCATCGCGTTCAACACCACGCGAGTCGGAGGAGATTCCCATGCCAGGACTGGTCATCGTGGGCGCCGGAGCGGGCCTGGGCGCCGCGGTCGCCGCGCGGTTCGCCCGCGAGGGCCTGCCCGTCGCGGCGATCGCCCGCAGCCGAGCCGTGCACGAGGTCGCCGCCGCGGTACGCACGCAGACCTCGGCGCCGGTGCTCGCGCTGCGCGCCGACGGCACCGACCCTGCCGCGCTGCGCGCCGCCGTCGACCTCGCGGTGGACGCGCACGGCGTGCCCGACGTCCTCGTCTACAACGCCGCGATCATCCGGTCGGACCGGCCCGGCGACCTGAGCCGGCAGCAGCACCTGGACGCCTGGTCGGTGAACGTGCTCGGCGCGATGGACGCGGCAACCTACCTGGCCCCGCAGCTGGCCCGAACCGGCGGCGGCACGGTGATCATCACCGGCGGCATGCCGCAACCGGTCAGCCGCAGCACGAGCCTGTCCCTCGGCAAGGCCGGGGTCCGCGCACTGACCCAGATCCTCGACCAGGAGTACGGCCGGCTCGGCGTGCACGTGGCCACCGTCACCGTGGACTGCGCCATCGTGCCGGGCACCGACTCGGACCCCGAGCTGATCGCCGAGCACTACTGGGCTCTGCACCGGCAGCCGCGTGCGCAGTGGCAACACGAGATCGTGCACTCGACCTCGACCTCGACCTCGACCTCGGCGCCGGCCTGAACACGTCCTCGATCCGATGCCCGACGACGGCCTCGACCCCGAGTGACCCCGCCTGGCTCGAACCGTCCCGGCAGCGCCCGAAAACCCGGGCGACCAGCCAACCCCCCACCACCTCGCACGAGACGGAGAACCCCTGTGTCCACCCCTGTGAAGCTCGCCATCGTCTACTACTCCGCCACCGGCACCATCACCGAGATCGCCAAGGAGCTGCACGACGCCGCCGTCAAGGCCGGTGCGGAGGTCCGCCTGCTGAAGGCCGCCGAGCTCGCCGCGCCCAGCGCCATCGAGTCCAACCCGGCCTGGGCCGCCAACCACGCCGCCACCCGGGACGTCCCCGAGGCGAGCGCCGAGGACATCGAGTGGGCCGACGCCGTGCTCTTCGGTTCCCCCACGCGCTTCGGCAACGTCTCCGCGCAGCTCAAGCAGTTCATCGACCGCCTCGGCGGCCTGTGGGCCCAGGGCAAGCTGGCCGACAAGGTCTACAGCGGCTTCGTCTCCAGCGCCACCGCCCACGGCGGCCAGGAGTCCACCCTCCTCGCCCTCTACACCTCGATCCACCACTTCGGCGGCATCACCGTCAGCCCCGGCTTCACCGACCCCGCCAAGTTCGTCGACGGCAACCCCTACGGCACCTCCCACGTCGACGCCCAGGGCAAGAACCCCGTCGACGACACCACCCGCACCGCCGCCCGCATCCAGGCCGAGCGCGTCGTCAAGATCGCCGCACAGCTCAAGGCCGCCTGACCGATCGTCGTACCAGCCACCAGAAGGAGAAGCCATGAAGGAGTTCCTGGTCGAACTCGTCACCACCGTCCCCGAAGGCACCGACCCGGCCGAGGCCGAGCGCCGGAACGCGGCCGAAGCCGTCCGGGCCGCGGAACTGGCCCGCGCCGGCCACCTGGTGAGGCTGTGGCGCCCGGTGGGCGAGCTGCGCAGCGTGGGTCTCTGGCGGGCCGCCGACGAGGCCGAGCTGTACGAGAAGGTGCTCGGCACACTTCCCCTGTGGCCGTGGATGACCCCGAAGGTCACCTCCGTCCACTCGCACCCCAACGACCCGACCGGAACCGGCGCCGCAGTCTGATCCCCAGGCGGCTCCCCACGGGCACGGATCGCCGCCGACCTCAGCGGCCGGCGGCGATCGGGGGGACGTGGTACTGGCGAATGCGCCAACGGCCGCCCCCGCACGGGTCACCAGCTCGATGCGCCCTGTGGGGGAGGGTCAGCGGCACAGCACCCGCTCGCCCCCGCCGGGTGGGCGGACACGAGAGTGGGCGTGGTCGCGAAGACCGGGTCGTCTGTCGGCCCGTCAGCTGCGGCGGGTCGGTGGCGTCCAGTTCGTCACCGGAGCCGTCCGCAGGCGGCGCGGTGGCTCGGTGAGGTGGGCGGTGACCTCGGGCGTGTGCGCGGTCCAGGCAGCGACCAGGGCCAGCGCGCCGATGGCGGCGAGTGCGGTCAGCACGTAGACCCAGTGCGGCAGCCACCACTTGGGGGCGAAGGCCAGCAGCACGGGCACCGTTGCCGTGAAGACCGCCGCCACCCGGATCTTGATCGTGGCGTCGACCTCACGGCGGCGCCAGGAGCGAAGGGCCAGCCACCAGACGAGCAGCTGTACCACGCCGACGAACGCCACCGGCAGCATCATGATCAGCCACAGCATGCCGGCCAACTGTCCCTCCCCGTTGGGGGTGCTGGACGTCTGCCCGACCACCGAGGCATAGCAGGCGAGCATCCCGGCCATCATAGCCGCCCAGAGCACCAGCTGGACGACCGTCAACCACCGGGTGACCCTGACCATCCCGCGCGACCGCACCTGACCTCCCGTCCCAGCGAACCGGTCAAGGTCACCCTATGTCAGCGGCCGGACGTGAGCACACCAACCATCGCGGGACCTCAGCCTGGCCCGGGCCGGCTCTCCGGCTCCACCCAGTCCGTCGCAACATGAAGCGGTCCCGCCTCTCCAACGAGGCGGGACCGCTCAGTCGTTCAGCGCGTCAGTCGGTCGACGCGCGAGCCTGTTCACCGTGCCGCGGGATCCGCGGCGCGGCTTCAGTGCAGGATCGCGTGCGAGATGGCGCAGGAGTTGGTGTCGTTCGACCAGCTGGCCTGCTCGGCGAACTTGCCGGTGCCCATGGCCACCATCGCGGCACCGCCGGTGGTGCCGGGGGCGAGCCAGGCGCACTCGTCGGAGTTCTCCGCGCCGTTGTTGGCGCCGGTCTGCTGGTTGGTCCAGCCGCCCGCCGGGAACTGGTCCGACATCATCTCGTGCCACTCGTGGCCCAGGGTCATCGTCCACCCGTCCAGCGTGCCCGGCTTGTTGACGAAGCCGACGCCGCAGCTGGCGCCCAGGTCCATGTTGTACGGCTGGTTGCTGAAGGCCAGCGGGCCGTACGGCGAGGTGACCGCGCCACCGGTGAGGGTGGAGTCACCGGTGTAGTCGTGCCAGGCGCAGTAGCCGGTGTTGGGGTCCTGGTAGCCGTCCGGGTCGGTGCCGTGCGGCGACAGGATCACGTAGTAGGTGTGGCGGTTCGACGCGGCGCTGGTGTTGCCGAAGTGCTTGGCCGCCTTCACCGCCTCCTGGCCGAGCTGGTTGCCGGTCGCGCCCTGCGGCGAGGCGCCGGAGTTGTCGTACCAGACTCCGGCGAGCACGCCGCCCTTCTGGTACGGGACGAACTTGGCGTTCGACGGGCAGCTGGTGGCGCCGGTCTTCACGTTCGGGCCGTCACACCACTGGGTGAGGTCGGCGGACCACTTCTCGCCACCGGTGCCGATGCCCTTGAACATCTGCTGGGTGACCGGAGCGGCACCGTCGGGGTCCCCGGTGAAGGTGGCGTTGCCCTGGTGGTCGGTGCCCTTCTTGCCCCACTGGTTGCCGTAGAAGACCAGGTAGACCTTGGACTTGCCGTCGTTGACGCCGACTCCGTCTATGCCGCCGCCGTAGGCGAGGGTGTTCGGGCCGGTGGCGGCGGTGGGGGCGAGTGCGGCGGCGTTGTCCCGGGCGGCGGCGGCCTGCCCGACGAACGGGACGGCGCCGGGGTGGCTGTGCGCACCGGCCGCAACCGCGTTCGGGGTGGCGGCCAGGAAGGCCCCGGCGGCGAGGGACAGCGCAGCGACGCCGGTGAAGGCGGCGCGGGCCGAGCCGCGGAGCGTGGGGGAAACCATCGTGAGCAGTTCCTCTCGTCGGTCGGCGGCACCGTAGGGGTCGGGGCGCGGCCGATGCGATGACACAAGGGCAGTGATCGCGTCCGGCGGTGGAGCAGCAGGCGTGGCGGGGCGCACCGGGGCCCGGTGGGCGATGGTGTGACGCTTCCCCGTGAAAGCCGTGCTGCCGCCGAGAGCGGATCACTGGATCCGCCAAGATCCGTGTACTGACAGGCTGTTGGCCTGCAGTCATCGATCCCCGGCGGCTTGCTTGCGGTAAAGGAAATCAGTGGTGTCGTGAGCGAGTCAACAGTCTTGCGTGACCTTTACCGATTGGCCCGACCGGTCGATGCGCCAGGTGATCGCGCGGTAACGGTGAATCAGTGTTGCTCGGCGGTGAAGCAGCGGTGAAGCGGCGGTGAGGCGGTGGCGGAGCAAGGGCGGAGCAGAGTGGAGGTATGTGCACGAATAGGACAGATCCCGCGGTGCCGACGCTCCCCGGTGACTCGCCCAGGTGCGGAGCGCCGGATCCCGGAGCCCCCGGCCGTGGGGTTATCCCCAGGGAAAGTGTCGGGCCGGCCCCAGGGTGCCCGGGCTGGCGTGGACGCGACGATGTGCTCAGCAGCTCTGCACATCACGCGGATTGAGGAGTGAACACATGATCGGCAACGCGAAACGGCTGGCGGCAGCCTCCATCACCCTGGCCGCGACGCTGGCTCTGGCCCCGGCAGCGACATCGGCAGCGGCAACAGCCCCAGCGACGGCGACGCCCGCGCCCGCCACCGTCCCGGCCCCCGCCCGCGCGCTGGACCGGATCGCCCATCCGCTGCTGACGGCGGAGCCGGGCCCCGGCACGGCCGACCTGCGCCCGCTCGGGGTGATGGTCGGCGACGCCGAGGTGGTGGGCCTGGGCGAGGCCACCCACGGCTCGCACGAGTTCTTCGCGTTGAAGGACCGGGTCTTCCGCTACCTCGTCGAGCAGCAGGGGTTCACCACCTTCGCCCTGGAGATGAGCTGGTCGGCGGGGCTGCGGATCGACGACTACCTCCAGCACGGCAACGGGAGCGCGCGGCAGGTCGTGCACGAGGCGATGGCGGGATCCCCCTGGGACCGCGAGGAGTTCGTGACTCTCGTCCAGTGGATGCGCGACCACAACCGCCAGGACCCCGAGCATCCGGTCCACTTCCTGGGCGACGACATCGGCGCCCCCAGTATCGACGCCCCCGTCTTCGACGCGGTCACCGACTACGTCCGGCGGACCCGTCCCGAGTCCCTGCCGCGGGTGAACGAGCTCCTCACCGGCCTGCGTCCGCTCGACGACGCCTTCGGCTACCTGAACCGACCGCTCGCCCAGCGGCAGCAGAACGCCGCCGGCGCGCAGCAGCTGCTGGAGCTGATGGAAAGTCAGGGTCGGCCGGGCGATGCCGACTTCGAGTTCGCCCTGCAGAACGCCCGCAACATCGCCCAGACCTACACCTTCCTCAGTGTCGACGTCGGCGACCCGGCCTCGTTGACCGCCATGGAGCGCTACCGCGATCAGGTGATGGCCGAGACCACCCTGTGGTGGCAGCACCGCACCGGCGGCAGGATCCTGCTGTCGGCCGCCGACGACCACGTCGGGTACGCCGCCACCGACCCCGCGACGTATCCGAAGACCCAGGGGTCCTTCCTGCACGACGCCCTGGGCGCGGGCTACCTCGCCATCGGCACCACCTTCGACCGGGGTTCCTTCCTCTCCAAGGACCAGGCGCTCGGCGGTGACTGGAAGACGTTCAGCCTCCCTCCGGCCGCACCGGACACGAACGAGTACACGCTCGACCAGGTCCGGTACCGCGACTACTATGCCGACCTGCGCACGGCCCCGGCGGCGGCCCGCGACTGGCTGGCCGTCGCGCGCCCGACGTACGACGTCGGCACGCAGTTCCCGGTCGTCCCGACGCCCGAGCTCGCCGTCGGCCGGGCCTACGACGTCCTAGTCCACCTCCACGCCGTCCACCCGGCGAGCGAGCTGTAGCGCCGAAGGGGGGCCGAAGGTGCGCCGGTAGGCGGCGGGGGAGACGCCGAACGCCGTCCTCATGTGCGAGCGCAGGGAGTTCGCGGAGCCGAAGCCGGCCCGGTGGGCGACCAGGTCGATCGACAGGTCGGTGGTCTCCAGCAACTGCTTGGCCAGTTCCAGGCGCTGTGCGGTGAGCCACTGCACCGGGGTCATGCCGGCCTCGTCGTGGAACCGCCGGGTGAAGGAACGCAGGCTCATCCGGGCGTGCTGGGCGAGCCGGCTGAGGGGGAGCGGCTCGCCGAGGTGCTCCAGGGCCCAGGCACGGGTCGCGGTGGTGCTGGCGACGGTGGGTTCGGGGACCGGGCGGTCGATGTACTGGGCCTGGCCGCCGTCCCGCCAGGGCGGCACGACGCACACGCGCGCAGCCCGGTTGGCGACCGTCGCGCCGTGGTCGCGGCGGATGATGTGCAGGCACAGGTCGACGCCGGCGGCCACACCGGCGGAGGTGAGCACGTCGCCGTCGTCGACGAAGAGGACCTCCTCGTCGACCTTGACCTCGGGGTAGGCCCGGCGGAACTCCGCGGCCAGCTGCCAGTGGGTGGTGGCCGGCCGGCCGTCGAGCAGTCCGGCCGCGGCGAGCACGTAGGAGCCGGTGCAGATGGACACCAGCCGGGTGCCGGGCCGGATGCCGGCGATGGCCTCGCCGACCTCGGGGGGCAGCGGGCCGCCGCGGCCCAGCTGGGGCATGGCGTGCGTGGGCGGCAGGATCACGGTGTCCGCGGCGGCCAGCGCTTCGGGGCCGGCGGCGGGCTGCACGGTGAAGCCGGCATCGCTGAGGACGGGGGCACCGTCGCAGGTGCAGACGACGACCTCGTAGAGCGGGCGGCCCTCGGCGTCGTGCGCGCTGCCGAAGACCCGGGAGGGGATGCCGAGCTCGAAGGGCGGTACCCCGGGCAGGGCGAGCACGGCGATCCGGTGCCGCCGGGGCGGCCGGGACTGCGCCCCTACAACTGGGTTCCGCCGGCCCTCCGGTGCTGCCAGCTGCGCTGCCACCTGCGTTCTTCCCATGGCCAGATCCTGTCACATAGTGGCTGGACGGCCAACACTGCGACGGTCCGGGATGCCGGATCGTGGACGGCGTCGCCCGGGGACCCCCGCGGCGGACGGATCGGAACGAGAGTGCAGTGAACAGCATGCGAGCGATGGTCGTGGAGCAGTGGGGCGGGCCCGAGAACCTGGTCGAGCGCGAGGTCGAGCGCCCGGAGCCGGGACTGAACGAGGTCCTGGTGCGCGTGCACGCGGCCGGCGTGAACCCGGTGGACTGGAAGACCCGGGCCGGCGGCGCCCTCATCGAGTGGGGCGAGCTGCCGATGGTCGGCTGGGACGTGTCCGGCACGGTGGAGGCCGTCGGGCCGGGCGTGAGGCTGTTCCGGGCCGGCGACGAGGTCTTCGGGATGCCGCTGTTCCCGCGCCAGGCGGGCGGCTACGCCGAGTACGTGGTGGCGCCGGCCCGGCACCTCGCGCCGAAGCCCGCGAGCCTGACGCACGTCGAGGCGGCGGCGCTGCCGCTGGCCGCGCTGACCGCCTGGCAGGCCCTGGTGGACACCGCGAACCTGCGGCCGGGCGAGCGCGTGCTGGTGCACGCCGCTGCCGGCGGGGTCGGGCACTTCGCGGTGCAGATCGCCAAGGCCCGCGGTGCGTACGTCATCGGTACGGCCAGCGCCGGCAAGCACGACCTGGTGCGGGAGCTGGGCGCGGACGAGGTGGTCGACTACCGCGCCGTGCGGTTCGAGGACGTCGTGTCCGACATCGACGTGGTGCTGGACGGGCTCGGCGGTGAGACGGCCGAGCGCTCCCTGAAGGTGCTCCGGGCCGGCGGGCGACTGATCACCTTGACCGCACCGGACGACACCCCCGTCGCGCAGGACGGGGTGCAGGCCGGCTGGATGCTGGTCGAGCCGGACCACCTGGGCCTGCGGGAGATCGCCGCCCTGGTGGCGCAGGGTGCGCTGAGGCCCGTGGTCGAGACGGTCCTGCCGCTGGCGGAGGCCGCGAAGGCGCACGAGCTGGGTGAGCAGGGCCGCACCACCGGCAAGATCGTCCTGACGGTCGCCTGAGCCACTCGCCGTCGCGCCGGCGTCCATCGGCGGGGCCGGCACCCAGCGGCACCCGACTCGGCCCGCCACCAGTCACCGCGCCGTGCTGGTCACAGCGCGGTGAGAGGGCCGGCTCAGCGGATCCACAGGTTCGGGCGCGAGCGTGGCGGCCATGACCAGAACCAGCCCCGTTCCCCCGGACGACCGCACCTCCCCGCCCGCCGCCGACCGGCCGAGCCGCCGACCGCACCACCCGGCCGGGCAGCCCTTCCCGCTGCCCGGCCCGCCCGGCGCCGGACCCCGGACGCGGCTGCGCGGCCCGCTACGGCGGGCGTGGCGGGGACGCCCGCAGGACGCGGTCTGGGTCCGCCCGGCGTTCCTGGCGCTGCTTGCGGCGACCGCGCTGCTCTACTGCTGGGACCTGAGCGTCTCGGGCTGGGGCAACGCGTTCTACTCGGCGGCCGTGCAGGCCGGCAGCCGGAGTTGGAAGGCGTTCTTCTACGGTTCCTCGGACGCCGCGAACTTCATCACGGTCGACAAGCCGCCGATGTCGCTGTGGCCGATGGAGCTGTCGGCGCGGATCTTCGGTCTCAGCTCCTGGAGCGTGCTGCTGCCGCAGGCGCTGATGGGAGTGGCCGCGGTCGGGACGCTCTACGCGGCGGTCCGGCGGCGGTTCTCCGCGCTCGCCGGTCTGGTCACGGGCGGCGTGCTGGCGCTGACGCCGGTCGCGGCGCTGATGTTCCGGTTCGACAACCCGGACGCACTGCTGGTCCTGCTGCTGACGCTGGCCGCCTACACGCTGCTGCGCGCGGTCGAGGCGGCGAGCCTGCGCTGGCTGCTGCTGACCGGGGTGCTGTTCGGCTTCGGGTTCCTGACGAAGACGCTGCAGGCCTTCCTGATCCTGCCGGCGTTCGCGCTGCTGTACCTGGTGGTCGCGCCGACCGGGTGGTGGCGGCGGGTCGGCCACCTGCTGGCGGCGGGTGCGGCGCTGGTGCTGGCGGGCGGTTGGTGGGTGGCGATCGTGCAACTGGTCCCGGCGGCCGACCGCCCGTACGTCGGCGGCTCGCAGGACGACAGCTTCCTGTCGTTGACGTTCGGCTACAACGGCTTCGGCCGACTGACCGGGAACGAGACCGGCAGCGTGGGCGGCGGCGCTCCCGGCGGTGCCGGCATCCCGGACGGTGCCAGCCTCCCGGGCGGTGCCGCCATCCCGGGCGGCCTCGGCGCGCCCGGCGGTCAGGGAGCGGGGGCGCCGGGCGCCGCGGCGACCGCAGCCGCCGGGCACGGGCCGGGCGGCGGGATGCCCGGCGGCATGTGGGGCAGCACCGGCCTGGGCCGGCTGTTCGGGACCGACATCGGCGGCCAGATCGCCTGGCTGCTCCCGGCCGCGCTGGTGCTGCTGCTGTGGGGCCTCTGGGCCACCCGGCGCCTGCCGCGCACCGACACCGCGCGGGCGGCGTTCCTGGTGTGGGGCGGGTGGCTGCTGAGCACCGGGCTGACGTTCAGTTACATGGGCGGCATCTTCCACCAGTACTACACGGTCGCGCTGGCCCCGGCGATCGCGGCGCTGGTCGGGATGGGCACGGACGTCCTGTGGCGGGCGCGGCGACGGCTGCCGTACGCGGTGCTGTCGGGGGCGCTGGTGGCCGGAACGGGGTGGTGGGCGTTCGTGCTGCTCGGACGCAGTGCGGGCTTCCTGCCCGGGCTGCGCTGGGGAGTGCTGGTCGGTGGGGTGGCCGCGGGCGTGCTCCTGGCGGTCGGGGCGCGGCTGGTGGGAGGGGCGGGTCGCCGGGTGGCGGCCGTCGGCGGCCTGGTCGCGCTGGCGGTGGCGCTGGGCGGACCGGCGGCGTACGCGCTGGACACCGTGCCGACGGCGCACACCGGGTCGATCCCCACGGCGGGGCCCTCGGTCCGCGGGGCGAGCGGGCCGGGTGGCGGCATGCCGGGTATGCCCGGCGGGACGGCCGGCCGGGGGCGCGGCACCTTCGGCGGACCGGGTGGGAGCACGGCGGGCTTCGGCGGGCCCGGTGCCGGCACCGGTCCCGGCACCTCGGGGGGCGGCGCGTTGCCGGTCAGCG
>NZ_JBNQTI010000082.1:15194-36334 GCF_050325825.1 Kitasatospora sp. LaBMicrA B282 | reverse complement strand
GGCGCGCAGCGGGCGGCGGCGCAGCGCGCCGAGCGGGCGGCGCGGTGCGGCAGCGGCGGGCTGCTCGGCCACGGGCTCGTGGGCAACGGGCTCGTGGGCAACGGGCTCGGCAGCGGCAGGCTCGGCGGCGACGGAATCGTCAGCCGGCGGCTCGGCGTCCGGGTGGGGGGTGGTCGGCTCGGGCATGGCCGGGCGGACTCCTTCGGTCGGGCCGGACGGCCGCCCGGCCCCGAAGGGGTGGGGTCGGGCGGCCGGCTGGGGCACGCGGGGTGCCGAGGTGGGTCAGCTCCAGATGTCGGTGATCGGCGCGGCGGTGGCGCTGTTGCCGACCAGGTTCAGGCCGTACATCTGCTCCAGGGTGGCGAGCACGTTGTAGTGGTTGATGGTCTCGCTGTACTGACCCGGGGCCACGCCCGCACCGTAGAAGATGGTCGGGATCTGGTTGCTCTCGGTGTAGTCGTCCTCGTCCCAGGTGACGACCAGCAGGCTGTTGTTCTGCTGCGCCCAGGTGGCGTAGGCGGAGAGGTTGTTCTGCAGCCAGCTGTCGCCCTGCGCGATGGTGCCGTCGTGCATGTCGTCGTCCAGGTTCGGGATCACGAACGACACGGTGGGCAGGGTGCTGAAGTCGCTCGGGAAGGAGCTGAAGGGCTGCTGGTCGGCGGCCGGGACGTTGCTGAAGTTGGCCCACGGCGCGTGCTTGCGGGCGTAGGCGCCCGAGGTGCACTTGGTGGAGCCGGCCGAGGGCAGGTCCTCGGAGTAGCCCTGGAAGGTGTCGCCCGCGGCGAGCAGCTCGGAGCCGAGGTTGGCGGTGTTGCCCTCGTTGACCGGGCAGGAGTCGCCGGTCAGGCCGAAGGTGTCGCCGCCGAAGATCGCCATGTAGTTGGGCTCGCTCGGGTGGCTGACCCCGAACGAGGAGGTCATCAGGGCACCGCCGGAGGCCAGCGAGTTGATGTACGGGGCGTCGTTGGTGTCGCCGATGACGTCGTCGTAGGAGTGGTTCTCCTCCATCACGACGACCACGTGCGAGTAGGTCGGGATGGTGCCCGGGGTGTTGGCTGCGGCGGCCGCCGAGCCACCGCCGGTGAGGGCGGCGGAGAGCGAGACGGCGGTGGTCAGTGCGGCGGCACAGAGCGCGGCGAGACGCGACCTCGAACGCATGGGGTCTCCTGGTGATCCGTGTGGGGTCGAGCCGCTGCCGGGATCGGGCGCGCGGCGGGAGGTGCGGGGAACGGAGGTGCGGGGTACGAGCGTACGGACCGGCCACGTGCCAAAGTTGTCCATGGCCTGTCAGGATCGTGAACTTCACGCGGTGAAGTGGCGGTCGCGGTCCGGTGCGCCGTCAATCGATGAACACCGATTCTGACCGGTCCCATGATGTTCACTCAGAGACACGTCCAAGCCGTTGACTTGATCAATTTCGAGCAAGTAGCTTCCCGATCTGGCAGCGCCCGGCGCTGCCCGTCGAACCGACCGCGAGCACGGCAAAGGGGTGACGTGTGGGCGCGACCGAGCCGCTCCGAGCGGCCCTCGAAGCGGACGGCACGACACCCCGGTTCACCGTCCTCGGCCTGCTGGCCATCGCCGACCCGCGCGAGACCGCGGTGCTGCACGCGTCCAAACCGACCACCCTGCTCGCCGCGCTGCTGGTCCGCCCGAACACCGTGGTCTCGGTGGACTGGCTGCAGCGGGCGATCTGGGGCGAGGAGATCCCCACCACCGCCAAGGCCGCACTGCACTCCTGCGTGCTGCGGCTGCGCCGGCTCTTCGCCCGCTACGGCATCGCCGGGCACGTCATCGAGGCGGTGCCCGGCGGCTACCGGATGCTCGCCGACGCCGCCACCCTGGACCTGCTGGAGTTCCGCGAGTTACTGACCCGGGCCGACCGGACCACCGATCCGGCCGCCCGACTCGCCCTGCTCCGGCGAGCCCTGGACCTGTGGCAACTGCCGGTGCTGGGCAACGTGCCCTCCGACGCGGTGCACCGCGAGGAGGTGCCGCGGCTCACCGAGGAGTGGCTGCGCACCGCCGAACGGGTCTACGACATCGAGCTCGCGCTCGGCCGATGTCGGGACGTGCTCGCCGAGCTCTGGTCGGCGGCCCGCTCGCACCCGGTGCACGAGCGGTTCTGGGAGCAGCTCATCGAGGCGCTGTACCGCACCGGGCGGCGGGCCGACGCGCTCGCCGAGTACCGCCGGGTCCGCGACCACCTGCTGGAGGAGCTCGGCGTCGACCCCGGGCCGACCCTGCGGCGACTCGAACTCGCCATCCTGCGCGGCGAGTCGCTCACCGGCGGGCCGCCGGATCACCCGCCCGGACCACCCGACCCGCTGCCACGACCGCCGACGCGGCAGCCGCTGCCGCAGCTGCCGGACGGCTCACCCGACCGGTTCGACCGCCTCGACCCCGACCTGCCGGCCACCGGCGAACTGGTGCTGGACACCCTGGTCCGGGCCGGCCTGCTGCACGAAGGGCCGCGCGGCCACTACCGGGTGCACGAGCTGCTCCGCTCCTTCACCCGCGCGGCGGCCGGCCACTCCGCCGCCACCACCCCCGCCCACCCCGATCCGGTCGCCACCCCCGCCCGAGCCACCCCTGCCCGAGCCACCCCGCCGCCCGGTACGGAACCGCCCGGCACACCAGAGCTTTGAGGGAGTCATGACGGACACGGTGCTGTACCAGGAACTCGCCGAGACCCGCCCGCGGATCCGCCGCGACGTGCTCTACACCCAGACCCCCACCGGGGTGCTCTTCCACAACGCCCACGGCGGCTTCAGCCTGACCACCAAGAACGCCTACCGGTTCGCGGCCCTGCTGGTCCCGCACCTGGACGGCACGAACCGGCTCGCCGACCTGTGCGAGGGCCTGGGCGAGAGCCAGCGCACCATGATCGCCGAGCTGGTCGCCACCCTCTACAAGCGCGGCTTCGCCCGCGACGCCGGGCCGGCCCCCGAGGGCCCGCCGGTGCTCGCCGAGCCGGTCGCCGCCCGGTTCGGCGCCCAACTGGAGTACCTGGACCACTACGTGAACGGCGCCGCCGACCGCTTCGACCGCTACCGGCGCACCCGGGTCGCGGTGCTCGGCGCGGGCGAGGTGGCCCGCTGGTGCGCGCTGAGCCTGGTGCGCAACGGGTGCGCCGAGCTCGCGGTGCAGCAGGAGTGCGGGGAGCTGGCCGCCGAGGTGGCGGACCTGGTGGGTGCCGGCTGTGCGGTGACGGTCCGTCAACTCGGCGAGGTGGGCGGCTGGTCCGACCTCGACGGGGTCGACCTGGTGGTGGTCACCGACGGCGCCCGGGCCGCGCTGGGCCTGCTGGCCGCCGGCCTGCCGGACGGGCGGCGGGTGCTGCCCGCCTGGACCATCGGGGACCGCGCGGTGCTCGGTCCGCTGCTCGCCACCGGGCAGCCCGGCTGCTGGATCTGCGCCGCGCTGCGGCTGGGCGCCAACGGCGAGCCGGGTGCCGCGGCCGAACTGTGGGGCGGCGTGGCGCCGTTGGCGGCGCTGGAGTCCGCCGGCCGGGAGCCCGGGCGGGCGCTGGCCGCGATGCTGGGCAACCTGCTCGGCTACGAGGTGTTCCGGCTCACCACCGGCGTGCTGCCGGCGGAGACCGACGGCAAGCTGATCGTGCAGCACCTGGACACCCTGGACACCGCGTGCGAGCCGCTGCTGCCGCACCCGCGGTGCCCGCACTGCACCGCGCTGCCCGCCGCACCCGAGGCCGAGGCGGCGGCCGAGCCGCTCGCCACCCCCGGCGAGCTGGACGCCGCCGACCTCCCCACTGCCGAGCCGGTCGACGGCCCGGCCGAGGAGGCCGCCGCCCAGGCCGCCCTGGCCGAGCTGGAGACCCGCGCGGTGCTGCTCCGTCCGCACGCCGGGGTGTTCACCGAGTACGCCGACGACGAGTGGCGCCAGACGCCGCTCAAGGCCGGCACCGTCACCCTGCACCCGCGCCCGGGCGAACGCCGCCTGATCACCGCCTTCGACGTCCACCACGTGGCCGGCGCCCGGCTGCGCGCGCTCCACCGGGCCGCCGAGGTCTACGCCGAGCAGGTGATCCCGGTGGTCGCGGCCACCGCCGCCGAGGCCGAGCTGCCCCGGGTCGCAACCGACGCTCTGGGCACCGCCAGCGGCGTGCGCCCGACCGGGCCGACCCGCTGGGCTCCGGTGCGCTCGCTGCACACCGGCGCCGCGCTGCTGGTGCCGGCCGGCGCGCTGCGCCCGTTCGGTCCGCACAACCAGGACCGGGTCTTCGAGCCCACCAGTGCGGGCATCGGCGCCGGCGGCACGCTCACCGAGGCGACCAGCCGGGCGCTGCGCTCGGCGCTGGGCTACGACGCGCTGCGGCTGGCGCTGCGCGGCGAGGTCGCACCGGCCGCCGTGCCGCTGGACCTGCTGCCGGCCGACCGGGAGCTCACCTTCCTGATCCGGTCGGCCAAGAACCTGGGCGTGGAGCTGGAGGTGCTGCGGCTGGACGGGCCCGGCGCGCCGCTGCCGGTGGTGCTGGCCCGCACCGGCGCCGGTGCGTGGACCCTGGCCTGTGCGGGGAGCCTCGGCGCGGCGGTGCCGGCGGCGGTCCGGGACCTGCTCGGGGTGGTCCAGCTGGAGCGCGACCTGGGTCCGGACGAACCGGCCGACACCGGCGATCCGCTGCTGCGCGAGCTGGACCCGGCGGTCCTGGTGGCCGGCGACGGCGACCCGGGCGTGGGTGACGCCGGTGCGGGCGGGCGGTGCGGCTGGGCCCGGGCGCTGGAGCTGCTGCGCGCGGCCGGGCGCGAGGTGCTGGTGGCCCCGGCGGGCGCGCCCGACCTGCGGGCCGGCCGGATCGAGGTGGTCAAGGTCCTGTTGGCGGACGGGATCGCCGGTGCGCACTGAGCTCATCGACCGGCCGGGCCAAGGTGGCGGCCCGGCCCCGACTCCCGGGCTCTGGGAGACGGTCCGGTCCGCGCTGCCCGGGCACCCCGAACTGCTGGGCGCTCGGGACGAGTTGGCGGTGCCGGCGGAGGGCGCCGAGCCCTCGCGGGTGCTGCTGCACGGCCACCACGCGCTGATCGGCCCGGCTGCGGTCAGCCCGCCCGACAGTACTCCGCCGCCCGGCGGCAGTTCGCCCTGCCCGCGCTGCCTGGCCCGCCGCTGGCAGGCGGTCCGCTCCGGCCCCCTGCGCGAGGCGCTGGAGCTGGGCGGCGAGACCCGGGCCACCGGTGAGCCGCCGTGGGCCCTGCCCTTCCTCGCCGACGCCCTGGCCGCCGTGCTGACTCTCCGTCAGGAGCAGCTGCCGGACGACCGGGTGCAGCTGCTCGACCTGGAGACGCTGCGGGTCGGCAGCTACCCGCTGCTGCCCGACGCCGAGTGCCCGCGCTGCGCGCTGCGCACCGAGGACAGCGCAGCGGCCGCCCGCCTCACCCTGACCAGCCGACCGAAGACCGCCCCGGACAACTTCCGGCTGCGCCGGATCGAGGACCTCGGACTGTCGCTGCCCGCCTTCGTCAACCCGGTGGCCGGCATGCTCGGCCCGTCGGTGGTGCCCGACCTGGTCTCCGGCACCACCTCCGCCACCGTCGGCTGCTTCACCATGCGCAGCGGCAGCTACCTGCGCGAGGCCTTCTGGGGCGGCCACACCACCGCCTACCGGACCAGCACCGAGGTCGGCCTGCTGGAGGGGCTGGAGCGGTTCGCCGGGATGCGCCCGCGCGGCCGGCGCACCGCCGTGCTGGCCGCCCACCAGGACCTGGGCGACCGCGCGCTCGACCCGCGCAGCTGCGGGCTGTACTCGGCGGAGTTCCACCGCCTGCAGCCCGCCGTGCGGCCGTACGCGCCTGACCGGCCGATCCCCTGGGTCTGGGGCTGGTCACTGCGGGACGAACGCCCGCTGCTGGTCCCCGAGATCACCGCCTACTACCACGCGCCCGGCGGGGTGGCGAACCGCTTCGTGCAGGAGAGCTCCAACGGCTGCGCCTCCGGCGGCTGCCTGGAGGAGGCGCTCTACCACGGGCTGATGGAGGTGATCGAGCGCGACGCCTTCCTGCTCGCCTGGTACGGGCGGCTCGCACTGCCGGAGATCGACCCGACGGCCGGCACCCGGCCGCAGACCCGGGAGCTGGTCGACCGACTGGCGCTGTACGGCTACCGGGCGCGGTTCTTCGACACCCGGATCACCTTCCCGGTCCCGGTGGTGACCGCGGTCGCCGAGCGGGTCGACGGCGGGCTCGGCCGGCTCTGCTTCGGCGCGGGCGCGAGCCTGGACCCGGAGACGGCGCTCGCCGCCGCGCTGGCCGAGATCGCCACCGACGCGGTCAACCTGCGCCGCCGCACCGCCCGTGACGAGGCCCGACTGCGCGCGATGGCGGACGACTTCGGCCAGGTCCGGGTACTGCACGACCACCCGCTGCTCTACGGGCTGCCGGAGATGGCCGGGCACGCCGACTTCCTGCTGCGGGAGCGCGGCACCCGGCTGACACCGGCCGCGCTGGGCGCCGGGCCGCGGGCCATCCGGCCCGGCGGGGACCTGCGCGAGGACCTGCGGCGGTGCGTCGCGGCGGTCAGCGCGGCGGGCTTCGACGTGATCGCGGTCGACCAGACCATGCCCGAGCAGCGGGCGCTCGGCCTGCACACGGTGAGCGTGCTGGTGCCGGGGCTGCTGCCGATCGACTTCGGCTGGCACCGGCAACGGGCCCTGACCATGCCCCGGCTGCGCAGCGCCCCGCGCGAGGCCGGCCTGCGGGCCCGCGACCTACGCCCCGAGGACCTCAACTGGGCACCACATCCGTTTCCCTGACTGTTCGTCAGCTCCGTTCGCCGATCGACCGATCGCCAGCTCGCCCGCGCCGGCCGTCCGCCGGGTGCCCGAGAGAGGAAGCAGCATGGGCTACGCCCACGAGTACGCGGCCGCGGTGATGCGGCGCGGCCGGGTCCCGATGGAACCGGCCGACTTCGTGCCCGACTGGGCCGACCGGCCGCGCAAGGGCAAGCACTTCACCGGCGCCGAGCACTTCCCGCTGCCCGACGGCATGGTGGCGCCCGCCGCCACCGTGCAGCGCGGCCTGCACGGGCCGGGCGGCGACGGCGGGTTCACCCTGGAGCTGCTCGGCGGCATGCTGCGCGACTCCTACGGCCTGACCGGCCGGCGGCTGGCGGTGCAGGCCAACTCCGACCTCGGCTCGCTGCCGCTGGCCACGCACGCCAACTACTCCCGCGGCACCGCCTCGGGCGGCGGGCTCTACCCGATCGGCGTGCACTGGGTGTGCGGCGGCAGCGGCCCGCTGGCCCCCGGTGTCTACCACTACGCGACCGGGCAGCACGCCGTGCAGCGGCTGCTGGCGGGCGACGTCTCGGACCGGGTCGGCGCGGCGCTCGGCGGGTTCGGGCCGGCCACCGACCAGTACCTGGTGCTCGGCGTGAAGTTCTGGCAGAACGCCTTCAAGTACAACAGCTTCGCGTACCACGTGGTCGCGATGGACATCGGCGCGCTGCTGGCGACCTGGCGGATCTGGGCCGGGGCGCACGGGCTGCGGATCGCGCCCGCGTTCTGGTTCGACGAGCGGCGGATCGGGCAGCTGCTGGGCATGGCCCCCGAGCAGGAAGGCGTCTTCGCCGTGGTCCCGCTGCGCTGGCAGGGCGGCGCCGGCAGACCCGCCCGGCCGGTGGCACCGGAGTCGGTGCGGGTCCGGGCCACCGACCAGGAACGCTCCCGCCGGGTCCTGGAGTTCGAGACCGTGCAGCGGGTGCACGCGGCCACCCTCGCCGGGGCGACCGAGCGGCCCGCCCCGCCGGCCCTCGCCGCGGCCCTGGCGGCGGCGACCGACCCGGCCCCCGGCGGCCCCGCGCTGGCGTTACCCGCCCCCGCGCCGCTGACCGCCGACGTGCGCACGGCGCTGCGCGCCCGGCGCAGCAGCTTCGGCCGGTTCACCGGCCGACCACCGATCTCCGTCGAGCAGTTGAGCACCGCCCTGGCCGCCGCCGCGGCCGCCGGACGGCTCGACAGCGACACCGAGTGCCCGCCGTCCGGCGGCCCGGGCACCCCTCCGCTGACCCGCCTGTACGTCTTCGTCAACCACGTCGCCGGGCTGACCCCCGGCAGCTACCGCTACCAACCCGCGGACCACACCCTGCAGTTACTGCACCCGGGCGCGCCCGGCGCCTTCCTGCAACAGAACTACTTCCTGGCCAACTACAACCTGGAGCAGGCCGGCGCGATGATCCTCGCGGCCACCCCGACCGGCGCGGTGCTGGACGCCCTCGGCGACCGGGCGCTGCGGCTGGTCAACGCCACCGTCGGCGCGGTCTCCCAGGCGCTCTACACCGCCGCCGCGGCCGCCGGCCTGGCCTGCGGAGTCGCGCTGGGCTTCGACTGCGTCTCCTACGCCGAACACCTGGCACTGGGCGATCCGAGCAGCGGCCCGCTCGACGGCGAGATCCCGATGCTGATCATGATGATCGGCCGGGAACAACGCGCAGCCGCCGACTTCGACCACCGGATCGCCTGAAGTGCCGGGGGCGGACGTGACCACGGAGACGGCCGGCCGAGCCGGCCTGGGACGCCACTTCATGCTGCGGGTCGGCGGGCTGCCGATCGAGGCGGTGCACGGCCTGCGGGCGCCCGACTCGCTCGCCTGGGCCGAGCAGCTGCTGACCGAGGAGGAGCGACTGGCGGCGCTGGGCGCCCGGCTCAGCGACCAGCTCGCGGTGCTGGTGAAGGGCGCCGTCACGCCGGAGCGGCGGCGGGCGCTGCTCGGGCTGCGCCGGCAGGTGTTCAACGGCCGGCTGCCGAGCCGGCCGGCCGAGGTGCTGGCGCTGGCCCGCGGGATCGGCGGCCCGACCGGCGAGCTGCTCACCGAGTGGCTGCTGGCCCGGCAGCGGCTGGACCGGCTGGCCGCGCGCGGCCCGGCCGTGCTGGCCGCCGACCTGACCGCCACCCGGCGGGAGCTGCACCGGCTGGCCGAGCGGGACGAACTGCGGCTCGGCCTGCTGCTCGCCTCCCCGACCCTGGCCGACCGGATCTCCGTCCAGCTCGGCGACCCGGCGGCCACCCCGGACAAGCGGGCCCGCAAGATGGAGCGTTCGGTGCTCTCCTACCTGTACCGGACGGCCTGCAAGACCAGCCCGTTCAGCACCTTCACCCCGGTGGCCCCCGGCCGCTTCGACACCGGCGACGACGTGCCGGACGGCGGTGAACTCCGGCTCGGTGCCGGGCGGAGCAGCCACCCCCGGCTGAACGTGGTGGTGCTGGCGCGGCTGGCCGAGCTGATCGCCGCCGACCCGGTGCGCCGTCGCGACCTGCCGCTGGCCCCGGCCTCCGGCTGGGAGCTGACCGACGACCGGATCCGCTACGTCCAGCGCTCGGTCACCGCGGCCGACGCCGCCACCCCGGTCAGCTTCGACGCGGCCCGGGACCGGCTCTTCTTCCTGCGGCTGAGCGGGGTCCTGGAGCAGTTGCTGGCGCTCTTCGCCGAACGCCCGCGGATCCGCTACGGCGAGCTGGCCGAGCTGCTGCGGGACCAGACCCGGGGCAGCACCGCCGACGCCGAGCACTACCTGCACGCGCTGCTGGACGTCGGCATGCTGCAACTGCCCGCGCTGGCCGTCGACGTGCACACCACGGACCCGATCCGCGCCTTCCAGGCCGCGCTGCGCGAGCTGGACCGCCCGTGGGCCGACGCGGTGGCCCGGCAGCTGGCCGGCCCGGCCGAGCTGATCGAGCGCTACCCCGCCGCCGACGCGACGGCCCGGCAGGAGTTGCTCGCCCGGCTGCGCGCGGAGCTGGCCGGGCTGCGCGCACGGCTGGCCGACGGCCTCGCCGAGCCGCCCGCGCTGCCGCAGACCCTGCTGTACGAGGACGTGGCGGCCGGCGCGGTGTCGGCCGGCGCCGCCGACTGGGCCGAGCTGGCGGCCCGCCCGCTGGACGAACTCGCCGCGATCCTGCCGCTCTTCGACCTCGGCCTGGCCCAACGGCTCACCCTCAAGGGCTTCTTCCTGGCCCGGCACGGCCGCGGCGGCAGCTGCCCGGACCTGCTGCAGCTGGTGCACGACTTCCACGAGGACATCTTCAACCAGTACCTGCAGTTCACCGCCCTCAAGCCGGCGCAGGGCCCGGACGGCGGCTACCCGCCCGAGGAGAACTGGCTGGGCCTGCCGGAGCTCACCGCGCTCGACCGGGCCCGGGCCGAACTCGCCGAGCGGATGCGGCAGAAGTGGCGCGCGGGCGGCGCGGAGGTGGTGCTGGAGCCGGCCGACCTGGCCGCGGTGGCCGACGAACTCGCGCCGCTGAGCGGGCGGTTCGCGCCGCACAGCCACTTCGTGCAGCCGGCCGTGCCGGTGACCGGGGAGCCGCTGCTGGTGCTCAACCACTCCTACGGCGGCCTGGCCTTTCCGTTCACCCGCTTCACCCACTGCTTCGCGGCCCCAGACGGCGGCGTCGTCGAAGGGCCGGACGGCGCGGACGGCGCGGACTGCGCAGACGGCGCAGACGGCGCAGACGGCGCACCGCTCGACGACGGCGGGTTGGTCGCCGAACTGCGGGCGGCACTGCGCGCCGCCCAGCCGCCCGGCACCGTCTTCGCCGAGGTCACCGCGGGCGCCGCCACCACCAACCTGAACCTGCACGCCCGGCTGACCGACTACGAGATCGTCTGCCCCGGCGAGACCAGCACCGCCCCGGCAGACGCCCGGCTCCAGCTGGACGACCTGACCGTGGCGCACGACCCGGTCGCCGACCGGCTGCTGCTGCGCTCGAAGCGGCTGGGCCGCGAGGTCGTCCCGCTCTACCTGGGCTACCTGGTCCCGATGGTGCTGCCCGAGATCCCGCGCAGCCTGCTGCTCTTCTCCCCCACCTCGCGGGTCACCCCCGAGCTGTGGCGGGGCGTGCCCACCGGCCCCGCCGAGGACGGGGTGACCCGCCGCCCCCGGGTCCGCTACGGCCGGCTGGTGCTGCACCGGCGCAGCTGGACCGCCGCCCCCGAGGCGCTGCCGCAACCGCGCCCCGGGCAGCGCGAGGCGGAGCGCTTCCTGGACTGGCAGCGCTGGCGCCGCCGGCATCGGCTGCCTGCCCAGGTCTTCGCCCGGGTGCTGCCGGTGGCCGGGGAGCAGGTGGGCGGCAGCAAGCCGCAGTACCTGGACTTCGCCAGCCCGCTCTCGCTGCTCGCCCTGGACGGGCTGCTGAGCGGCGGCCCGGTCCGGCTGCTGCTGGAGGAGATGCTGCCCGGCGACCACGAGTTGCCCGTCCGCTCCGCGCAGGGCCGGCACGTCGCCGAACTGGCCCTGGAGATCATCCCGGACCTCCCGGAGGGGGGAGCCCAGCCGTGACCGAGTCCACCTCGCCCATCTCGCCCGCCGAGTCCGCTGCGTCCAGCGCAGCCGGCGCGCCCGGCGACTGGCAGGCCTACCACGTCTTCTACGCCGCCAGCCCGCGCCCGCTGCTGCTGAACTGCGTGCGCCCGCTGGTCGCCGAGCTGACCGGGGAGGGCCTGCTGGCCGGGTACTTCTTCATCAACTACTGGCTGGAGGGCCCGCACCTGCGGCTGCGACTGCGGCCCGCCTCCCCCGCCGCGGCCGGCCCGGTCGGCGAGCGCGCCGAGGCCGCGATCACCGAGTTCCTGCGCCGCCGCCCCGCCCTCTACGAGGTGAAGGACAGCTTCTTCGCCGAGCTCTACAACACCCTGTTCGAGCTGGAGTACCGCGAGGAGGACCGCGCCCGGCTGCTCGGCCCCGACGGGCGGATGCGACTGCGGCCCAACAACAGCTTCAGCGCCGAGCCCTACGAGCCGGAGTACGGCAAGTACGGCGGCCCGGCCGGGGTGGCGCTGGCCGAGTGGCACTTCCAGCGCTCCAGCGACCTGGTGATCGAGGCCACCCGCACCATGAACCTGCACCTGCGCACCGTGGTGCTGGGCCTGGCCGCCCAGCTGATGATGACCATGTCGGCCTGCTTCCTCGGCGACACCGACCAGCTGCTCGGCTTCCTGGACCGCTACCACGCGTTCTGGAACGGCGCCTTCGCGGGCACCAACTTCACCGCGCAACAGGGCTACGACCGCGCCTACGGCAGCACCGGCGAGGCGCTGGCCGACCGGTTCCGGGCAGTCCGGGCGGCGGTCGACGCGCGGGCCCTCACCCGGCTGCCCAGCCTGCTGCACGGCTGGGCCGAGCACTGCCTGGAGCTGCGCGCCCGGGCGGTGGCGCTGGCCGAGCGCGGCGAGCTGGTCTTCCGCTCCTGGGACGGCGAGCGCGACCTGCCGGTCCGCGACCCGGCCCAGGCGCTGCCGATGCTGCTCTCGCCGTACGCGCACATGACCAACAACCGGCTCTCGGTGACCGTCCGGGACGAGGCCTACCTCTCCTACGTGCTGGCCCGCGCCCTGCGCGAGCCCTCCTCGGCGGTGACACCGTGATGCCGGCCCGGGTGGTGATGCCGAGATGACGACCAGTCAGCTCCTGGAGCTGCGGCCCAGGTTGCGCCCCGAGCTGCGGTTCAGTCGCCCGCTGCGGCGCGGCCCGGCGGTGGTCCACCTGCTGCGCGACCCGGTGGCCGACCGGCGGCTGGAGCTCGGGGTCAAGGAGCACTTCCTGATCAGCCGGATGGACGGCACCCGGAGCCTGGCCGAGCTGGGCGAGAGCTACGCCGCACAGTTCCGGACCCGGCTCGGCGAGGCGCAGTGGCAGCAACTGCTCGGCCTGCTCCACGGGCGCGGCCTGCTGGCCGACGTCCCGGCCCGGCCGCCGGCCGCGGGCGGCGGTGGTGGCGGCGGTGACGGTGGCGGTGGTGGCGGCGGTGGTGGCGGTGGTGGCGGCGGTGGTGGCGGCAACGGCGGCGGTGGCGCCGGTTCTGCGGCGGCCCGGTCGGGCGTGCTGAGCGGCCGGGTGCGGGTGGTCGCCGACCCTCCCGCGCTGCTGGCGCGGCTGCACGCGGCCACCGGCCCCGCCCGCCGGCCCGCCGTCCTGGTCCCGCTGTTCGTCCTGGTGGCCGCGCTGCTGGCCGGCATCGGCTGGCAGCTCGGCGCGCTGACCCACGACACCGCCCGCCTGACGCACCAGCCGGTGACCCTGCTCGCCGTCGGCACCGTGCTCTGGGTCAGCCTGGCCCTGCACGAGCTGGCGCACGGCCTGGTCGGCCACGCCTTCGGCGGGCGGGTGACCGAGATCGGGCTGCGCTGGCGACTGCCGATGACCTACTTGTACTGCGAGGTGGCGGACGTCCAGTTCTTCGCCCGCCGGCGCCGGCAGGTGGCCACCGTCGGTGCCGGGGCGCTGGCCAACCTGGTCTTCCTGCTGCCCTGGTACCCCCTCTGGTACCTGCTGCCGGCGCACGCCCAGGCCCGTCCGTTCCTCGGCGGCCTGCTGCTGCTCGGCACCGCGCTGGCCTTCGCCAACCTGCTGCCACTGCCGCCGCTGGACGGCTACCAGGCGCTGTGCCACGCCCTGGACTGCCTGCAACTGGCCACCGAGAGCCGCCGGTTCACCGCCCTGGCGGTACGCGCTGCGGTGCGCCGCGGACCCGGCCCCGACCCGGCGCTGGCCCGCTACCCCACCCGGCTGCGGCTGCTCCACGGCGGCTACGCGCTGCTCTGCGTGCTGCTCGCCGCCGCAGCCCTGGCCGCGCTCGGCCCGCTCGCCCACCGGCTGCTGCCGGCCCGGCTGGCGGGGGTGGCGCCCTGGACCCCGCTGCTGGCGGTCGCCGCGGCGCTGCTGCTGTGGAGCGCGGGGCTGCTGCTGCGCCGGCTGCGCGGGGGCACAAACCCTGAAGGACTCGGGAAAGCGAGCAGATGAGCACACCTGACACCCCGCAGGCCCCGGCCGCCGTGGCCCTCACCGGGGTGACCAAGCGGTACGGCGAGGTCCTCGCCCTGGACGACGTCTCGCTGATCGTCGAACCCGGCGAGTTCTTCGGCATCCTCGGCCCCAACGGCGCCGGCAAGACCACCCTGGTGGAGATCGTCGAGGGCCTGCGCCGCCCGGACACCGGCCGGGTGACGGTGCTCGGCGAGCAGCCCTGGCCGCGCAACACCGGCCTGCTGCGCCGGCTCGGCATCCAGACCCAGGCCTCGGCCTTCTTCACCCGGCTGACCGCGCTGGAGCACCTGGAGACGGTCGCCGCGCTCTACCGGCTGGACCGGGCCGCCGCACGGCGCGCGCTGGACCTGGTCGAGCTGGGCGACAAGGCGCGCAGCCGGATCGAGGTGCTCTCCGGCGGCCAGCGCCAGCGGCTGGCCCTGGCCACCGCGCTGGTCCACGAGCCGGAGCTGATCTTCCTGGACGAGCCGACCGCCGCGCTGGACCCGGCGGCCCGCCGCTCGCTCTGGGAGGTGCTCGGCGCGCTGCGCGGGGCCGGGCGGACCATCGTCCACACCACCCACCACCTGGACGAGGCGCAGGCGCTCTGCGACCGGGTGGCGATCCTGGCCCACGGCACGGTCCTCGCCGTGGACAGCCCCGGCAACCTGATCCGCTCGCTGGCCCGGCCCACCCGGCTGGCGCTGCCGGCCCACCGGCTGACCGCCGAGCAGGCCGCGGCCCTGCCCGAGGTGGAGCGGACCGAGCTGGCGGGCGGCGAACTGGTGCTCTGGACCAGGGCCGCGAACCGGGTGCTGATCGCGCTCGGCGAGCTGGTCGACCTGGCCGAGGTGCAAACCCGCACCGCCACCCTGGAGGACGCCTACCTCGCCCTGACCGGCGCCCCGACCGGATCGGAGCCGCGATCGTGACCGCCTACCTCGCCGTGACCCGGGCCACCGCGCTGGCCTACCTCCGCGACCGCACCTCGGTGATCTTCACCTTCGCCTTCCCGCTGCTCTTCCTGGTCGTCTTCGGCCTGATCTTCCACGGGCAGCGGGTCGACGGCGGCCTGTCCTACATCAACTACATCGCCCCCGGGGTGCTCTCCTGGGGGATCGGCAACGCCGCCGTGTTCGGCGTCGCCTTCACCCTGATGCACTGGCGGCGGGACGACCTGCTGCGGCTGATCTGGCGGACCCCGACCCCGCTCGGCTCGGTGCTCGGCGCCCGCTACCTGGTCGCGCTCGGCACCGGCCTGGTCCAGGCGCTGCTGTTCGTCGTGGTGGCGCTGACCGCCTTCGGGCTGCGGGTGCACAGCGGCTGGCCGCTCGCCCTGCCCGTGCTGGTGCTGGGCACCACCGCGTTCGCCGCGCTCGGCCTGCTGGTCGGCACGTTCACCGACACGCCCGAGGCGGTGGCGGCGGTGGCCAACTGCCTGATGGTGCCGATGGCCTTCCTGTCCGGTGCCTTCTACCCCATCGACCTGATGCCGGGCTGGCTGCGCGCCCTGTCCCGGGTGCTGCCGCTGCGCTACTTCGACGAGGGCGTCACCGACGCCTTCGGCGGCCGCGGCGGTGTCGGCACCCCGCTGCTGGACTGCGCCGCGCTGGTCGGCTTCACCGTGCTCTTCGCCGTGGCGGCGGGGCGCCTCTTCCGCTGGAGCAACCGGACATGACGCAGCCGCACCACCAGAACACCTCGCCGGGGCCGTTGCAGGGCCCGGCGCCGGTCCGGTCGAAGGCCCCGCGGTCGGGCCCGTCGCAGGGCCCGGGGTCGGGCCCGTCGCAGGGCCCGTCGCGGTTCCCGGCCCAGGGCCGGCCGCCGATCCTCGCCGCGGCGCGGGCGGCGCTGGCCGGGCGGCTGGCGGAACGGGCCGCCACCGCAGGGCTGCCCGCCCCGGCGGTGGCCGCCCTCGGCGACGCCGACCTGCTGGGGCCGCAGCCGCTCCCGCAGGCGCGGGAGCGGGCCGCCGCCACGGTGCACCTGAGCGGGCAGGCGGTGCTGGTCGGGCCCTGGGGCGGGGCGGGCGGGGCGGTCCGCGGGGTGGCAGCGGGGGCGCCCGGCGCGTGCGGGTGCTGCCTGGCGATGCGCTGGCAGCGGCTGCGCAGCCGCACCGAGCGGGAGGCACTGGAGACCGGCCTGGCCCTCACCCCGGTGGCCGACGGCTGGCCCGTCCTCACCGGTCACGCCGTCGACGCCGTCTGGGCCCTACACCGCGCCGTCATCGGCCCGGACACGCCCCGGTCGAACCCCGAGGACCCCGCCCGGGTCTCGCCGGCCTCGCCGCTCTCCCACGTCTCCCGGCTCGACCTGGACACCTTGCGCGTGCAGACCGTCCCGCTGCTCCCCGAACCGCTCTGCCCCGCCTGCGCCGCCGCCGGCTCCACGTGGCCGGCCGGCGAGGGCCCGGTGCTGCCGCTGCGCTCGCGCGTCAAGTCCGCCCCGGACGCCTACCGGCTGCGCCCCGCCGCCGACTACCCGCTGCCGGCCGCCGCGCTGGCCAACCCGGTCTGCGGGGCGCTGGGCGCCGGCACCTGGTCCGACGTCACCTCGCCCACCACCGCGCCGGTGGCCGGCAGCGTCTTCATGCGCGGTTATGCGGGCCTGACCGACGTCACCTGGAGCGGCCAGGCGAACTCCTTCGCCGGCAGCCGCGGCCTGGCCTTCCTCGAGGGTCTGGAGCGCTACGCCGGCACCCACCGGCGCCGCACCGCCCGACCGCTCACCGACTCCTACCGCAACCTGGCCGGCGCCGCGCTGGACCCGCACGACTGCGGCCTGTACGCCGAGCAGACCTACCGCGACGACCCGATGCTCTCCCCGTTCGACCCCGACCGCCCGATCCCCTGGGTGCCGGGCTGGTCACTGCGCGACGAGCGACCGATCCTGGTCCCGGCCCGGCTCTGCTACTACAGCGCGGGCACCGCCGCCGACAACTTCGTCTTCGAGTGCTCCAACGGCTGCGCGATCGGCAGCTGCCTGGAGGAGGCGATCCTGTTCGGCCTGCTGGAGCTGATCGAGCGGGACGCCTTCCTGCTCGGCTGGTACGGCAACGCGGCGCTGCCCGAGCTGGACCTCGACGCGCTGCTCGACGGCGGGCCGGCGGGCGAGTCCGCGGCCGGCGGCTCACCTACCGCTCCCACCGCTCCTCCTGCTCCCGCCCTGCGCGCGATGATCGACCGGGCCGCGTTGCAGGGCTACCGGGTGCGCGCCTTCGACAACCGGGTGGACCTCGCCGTCCCGGTGGTGACCGCGGTCGCGGTGCGTGAGGACGGCGGTCCCGGCACCCTGGCCTTCGCCGCCGCGGCCGGTTTCGACCCGGCGGCCACCCTGGAGTCCGCGGTGGCCGAGATCCTCACCTACATCCCGCACCTGCCCGGGCAGGTCAGCGCCCGCCCCGCCGAACTCGCGGCGATGGCCGAGGACTTCGACCTGGTCCGGCGGCTGCCCGACCACGCCGCGCTGTTCGGCCTGCCGCGGATGGCCGAGCACGCCCGCAGCTACCTGGCCCCGGCCGCCCGGTCGACCCCCGCCGAGGCCTACCGCTCCTGGGCCAAGGAGCGCCCGCAGACCCTGGACCTGCTCGACGACCTGCTCTTCCTGCGCGACCAGCTGGTCCGGGCCGGGTTCGACGTGATCGTGGTCGACCAGACCACCCCCGAGCAGGCCCGGCTCGGCCTGCGCACCGTCTGCACCCTGGTGCCCGGGCTGCTGCCGATCGACTTCGGCTGGGCCCGCCAGCGGGCACTGCAGCTGCCCCGACTGCGCACCGCGCTCTACCGGGGCGGGCTGCGCTCCGGCGTGCTGACGGACGCCGACCTGCGCCTGGTCCCGCACCCGTTCCCGTGACGGCTGCCGTGAAGGATTCCGTGACGGGAACGGGTGCGGTTCCTGACCCGACGTCAGGCGGTGCAGCTGGTGGTGCTGGTGGTGCTCGAGCAGGTGCTGGTGCTGGAGCAGCTGGTCGAGGAGCCGAGCATGACCTCGCTGGTGTCGGAGTAGTCGCTGATCTCGAAGGTCTCCGACTCGAGGTTCAGGATCTCCTCGGCCAGGGAGGCAAGGGAGTTGTCAGCCATGGGAACTCCTTCTGGGCTGGGCGGTCGGGGGACACGGGACGGGGACGGCAGCACCGCCACCGCGATCCGCAGCACCAGTTCTACGGCCCGGCGCTGGCACCACCCACCGCGCTCCACTGACAGCTCACTGACACCCATGGGACCGACACTGATGGAACCGATCATTGGGATCACCGGCATGGCCGCCGACGTCGAACCGGCCGCCCTGCACTGGGCCACCGAGCTCTACCTCGACCTGCACCACCACCCCGAACTCTCCGGCGCCGAAGAGCGCACCGCCGCCCGGTTCGCCGCCCGGCTGGACTCGCTCGGCTACCGGGTGACCCGCGGCATCGGCGGTCATGGGGTGGTCGCCGTGCTCCGCAACGGCCCCGGCCCGGTGGTCATGCTGCGCGCCGAACTGGACGCCCTGCCGGTCGAGGAGCGCACCGGCCTGCCGTACGCCAGCGACACCCCCGGCGTGATGCACGCCTGCGGCCACGACGCCCACCTGGCCTGCGCGGCGGGCGCGGCCGCCGAACTCGCCGCCGCCCGCACCGACTGGCGCGGCACCGTGCTGGTGGTCGGCCAGCCCGCCGAGGAGACCCTGACCGGCGCCGCCGCCATGCTCGCCGACGGCCTCTACCGCCGCTTCGAACCGCCCTCCGCCGTGCTCGCCCAGCACACCGTGCCGCTGCCGGCCGGCCTGGTCGCCCACGGGTACGGCCCGGTGACCGCCGGCAGCCGCACCCTGCGCCTGACCCTGCACGGCCGCGGCGGCCACGCCGCCACCCCGCACCTGGCGATCGACCCGGTCCCGGCCGCCGCCGCCGTGGTCCTGCGGCTGCCCGGCCTGGTCGCCCAGGAGACCAGCCCCGCCGAACAGGTGGTGGCCACCGTCGGCGCCCTGACCGCGGGCAGCGACCCGGGCAACGTGATCCCCGACCGGGCCACCCTGACCGTCACCGTGCGCGGCTACTCCGAGGCCGCCCTGGACCGGGTCACCGCCGCCGTGCAACGGGTGGCCCGCGGCGAGGCGCTGGCGTCCGGCTGCCCGCGCGAGCCGGAGATCGAGGAACTCGCCCGCTCCGGCGTCAACCACCCCGACCCGGCCCTCACCGCCACCGTCCGCGCCGCCCACCGCACGGCCTTCGGCCCCCACCGGGTCACCGACTGGCCCCCCTCCCCCGCCACCGAGGACTTCCCCCTCTTCGGCCCCGCCGGCCTCACCCTGCACGGCATCCCCGACATCCGCACCGCCTACTGGATGCTCGGCTCCGTCGGCCCCCGCACCTGGGCCGCCGCCCCCGGCCACACCCCCGCCGAAAAACTGCCCGCCCTGCCGACCAACCACTCCCCGCACTACCACCCCCACGCGAAACTCACCCTCACCACCGGCATCCACGCCCTGGCAACGGCGGCCCGAGCGGTGCTCACCTCCAACTGATCGTTCCAGATCGGGAGCCGGACGGTTCATTCGTCGCCGAGTAGCCGGAGCGATGCCGCTCGAGAGCATCCGGCGGCCCCCTGGACTTGATCTCCTAGCGCCGAGCCCACCAGGCGGTGGCACCACTCGTGCCAGCGGTCACGACGGTGATCAGCCACATGGGGAGCCGATGAATAGTCAGATGTAGTCCACCAACGCGCAGTTCGAACTGCGGACGGTCCGATTTCTGGGTCATGCAGACACGGTAAGCCCGGGCCATGGGGCTGTCAGGGGACAGTGAGGCGCATTCAGGCTGCATGATCGCAAGTTCCTGGACACCCTGGATGAGACAGACGTCTCACCCGCCACCACTCTTGCTTGCGCGAGCAAGACGTCCTACAGTTTTGCTCAGGCAAGCAGGAATCAGCTCAAGCAAGCAAGAGGGAGCGGGCGGATGGGCCGGACGGTCACCGAGACGGCGCGGCGGGCGCAGATCGTCCAGGGGGCGATCGAGGTGCTCGCGGAGGTCGGGTACGCCAAGACCTCGTTCGCCCGGATCGCCCGGCAGGCGGGGCTGAGCAGCACCGGGATGATCTCGTACCACTTCGCCGGCAAGGACGAGTTGATGCGCGAGGTGGTCGCGGAGGTGTGGCGGGTCTCGGAGGCCTACATGCGGCCGCGGATCGCCGCGGCCGAGGGGCACCGGGCCCGGCTGCGGGCGTACATCGAGTCCAACATCGAGCTGCTCGCCGTCCACCCGCAGCACCTGGCCGCGCTGCTGGAGGTGCTGCCCAACCTGCGCGGCGACGAGGACACCCAACAGGGGTACCTGGAGTCCGCGCGCGCCGTGCTGGAGTTCCACCAGCGGCAGATGCAGCAGGCCCAGGCGGACGGCGGGTTCCGGGAGTTCGACGCCTGGGTGATGGCCACCGCGGTGCGCGGCGCGATCGACGCCGTGGTGACCCGGTGGATGACGGACCCGCAACTGGACCCGGCCGCAGTGGGGCGGGAGTTGGCGGACCTGTTCGACGCGGCGACGCGAGCAGAGGCGAAATAGCCCAGAAGTAGCTCGCAGGAAAAAGAAGTAGCGCAAGAGCTGACGGCGAAGGCACGGGAGGGACGAGCAGTCATGGGGGACCTGATGGTGGAATCGACTGAGCGGGTGGAGCCGGCCGTGGCGGCGGAGCGCGGAAGGCCCGGCACGGCCAGGGGCAGGCGCGCGCTGGTGCAGGGGCTGCTCTTCGAGCTGGGGATGCCGGTCGGCGGGTACTACCTGCTGGTCGGACTCGGGGTGAGCCAGTGGGCGGCACTGGTGGTCAGCGGGCTGCTGCTGGCGCCCTGGCTGGTGTACGGGATGGTGCGGCGCGGCCGGGTCGAGGCGATGCCGGTCTTCACCCTGGTGCTGCTGGTGGCGGGCGCGCTGATGTCGCTGGTCACCGGAAGCCCGCGGGTGCTGCTGATCCGGGACAGCTGGCTGTTCGGGGTGCTCGGGCTCTGGGTCCTGGGCACCCTGGCGACCCAGCGCCCGTTCATGCTCACCGCCGGCCGCTCGATCGTCGCCGCGAAGATCGGCGAGCAGGGGGCCGGGGAGTGGCTGGACCGCTGGCACACCGAGCCGCTCTTCCGGCACCAGATGCGGCTGCTCACCGCGGTCTGGGGCGGCGGCTTCCTGCTGGACGCCGGGATCCGGGTGGCCTTCGCCTGCACCCTGCCGGTCGGCGCGGTCCCGCTGGTCAACTCGCTGCAGTGGCTGGTGGTGCTGGGCGCGCTGTTCGGCTTCCACTTCTGGTACATCAGCAAGCACGGCCTGCGGGTGTGACCCCACGACGACGCGGCCAGGGGGGGGGGCCCAACAAGAAGGAAAACCCCCCCCCCCCCCCCCCCCCCCCCCCCCCCCCCCCCCC
>NZ_JBNQTI010000082.1:0-15184 GCF_050325825.1 Kitasatospora sp. LaBMicrA B282 | reverse complement strand
GGGGGGGGGGGGACCGAGAGGGGGGGGGGGGGGGGGGGGAAAAAGGGGGGGAAGAACACCTTTTAAAACCTCGTCACGCGTCCAGGGCTCACCCCAGCCGCGCCGCCACCGCCGGGCCGATCATCGCCAGCGCGGCCGGGCTGGTCAGGTCGTGGTGACTGAACGGCAGCCGGTGCTCGTGGAGTTCACCCTCCACGTGGGGCAGCCAGTCGGCGGCCGCCAGGTCGGCGGGGGCGTCGACGGTGGCCGTGACGTGCAGGACGTCGGCGCGGACCCGGCCCGGAACGAAGCGGTGGGCCGCCCGGACGGTGCGCAGGTAGCCGGTGACCAGGCGGTCGACGGTGGCCCGGTCCAGCCGGTGGCCGTCCACGGCGGCCCGGATCGCAGCGGCCACCTCGGTCCGGTCGGCCGTCACGGGGGTGCGCCCGGCCAGCGGGTAGGCGTCGAGCAGGGCGAGCAGCGCGACCTCGGCTCCGGCGGCCTGCAGCCGCTCGGCCACCGCGTGCGCGGCCAGGCCGCCGGCCGACCAGCCGAGCAGGCGGTACGGGCCAGCCGGTTGGATCGCGCGGATCTGCTCGACGTAGAGCTCGGCCAACTCCTCGACCGTGTCCGGGGCTTCGCCGCCCGGGGCAACGCCGGGCGACTGGAGGGCGATCAGCGGCTGGTCTGCGGGAAGGTGCCGGGCCAGTCCGGCGAAGGACCAGCCGAGGCCCCCGGCCGCCGACAGGCAGAACAGCGGCGGGCGGCCGCCGGCACCGCTCGTCCCGGCCGCCGCGTTCAGTGGCAGCACCAGGTCGAACTCCGGGTCGGCGGCGCCGGGTTCGCCATGGCTTATGACCGCCGACAGGTCGTCCAGCACACTCGCCAGCCGTGCCACGCTCGATGCGGTGAACAACCGGCTCAGCCCGAGGTCCACCCCGAACTCCTGCTGGACCCGCCCGATCAGCCGGACCGCGAGCAGCGAGTGGCCGCCGAGCGCGAAGAAGTCTGCCTCGACGTCGAGTTCGTCACCGCCGGGCCCACCCAGCAGCTCGGCGAAGAGTGCGGCCAGCCGCCGTTCGGTGGGGGTGGCCGGCGGGCGTCCGGCGGCCCGGGTGCTGCTGTCGGGAGCGGGCAGGGCGCGACGGTCAAGCTTGCCGTTGGGTGTCAGCGGGAGGGCGTCGAGCAGCACGAGCGCGGCCGGGACCAGGTGGGCCGGCAACCGCTCGGCCAGGTGGGCACGCAGCTCGGCGGCCTCGGCACTGCGGCCGACGACGTAGCCGACCAGGCGGGCCCCGCCGCCGGGCGAGCGCTGGGCGAGCACGGCGGCCTGGCGCACGGCCGGATGGGCGACGAGCGCGGCCTCCACCTCGCCCGGCTCGACCCGGAAGCCGTTGACCTTGACCTGCTGGTCGGCCCGGCCGAGGTAGTGCAACTGCCCGTCCCGGTCCCAGCGCGCCAGGTCACCCGTCCGGTACATGCGCTCACCGGGCGGGCCGAAGGGGTCGGCGACGAAGTGCGCGGAGGTCAGCGCCGGGCGGTTCAGATAGCCGTCGGCGGTCTTCGGGCCGGCCAGGTAGAGCTCGCCGGCCACGCCGGGCGCGACCGGGCGCAGGTACTGGTCCAGCAGGTACACCCGACTGCCGGCCAGCGGGCGGCCGATCGGCGGCGCCTGCTCCTCGGCACCCGTGCACTCGTCCCAGCCGGTGGCGAAGACGGTGGCCTCGGTGGGGCCGTAGAGGTTGGCGACCCGGGTGTCGGGGGCCGCTGCGCGCAGCGCACGCATCAGCGGCTCGCTGACCGCTTCACCGCACAGGACCAGCTGCCCGGCAGTCAACTTGCTTCCACTGGCCAGCAGCGCCTCGACCACCGAGGGAACGCCGCTGAGCAGTGTGCCCGTGAACGGCCGCTCGGCCAGCTCCAGCATGTCGGCGGCGACCTCCACGGTGCCCCCTGCCATCAGCGGAGCGAACAACTCGAACACCGAGAAATCGAAGGAGAGCGAGGTGACCGCCAGCCCGTGCGCCAGCCCGTCCTCACCGAACCGCTCGACCGCCCACGCCATGAAGGTCGCCAGCGCGGCCCGCGAGACCAGCACACCCTTCGGCACACCCGTCGAACCCGAGGTGTAGATCGCGTACGCCGGCGCCGCTTCCGGGACCTGCAGGCCCAGATCAACCGACGCTGCCGCGCCGAGCTCTGCCACTGTCTCGGGCACGTCGAGCAGCAGCCGCGGCACACCGTCCTCCGCAGCCATGGCGAGCACGCCCATCGCGGTCACCGCTACCCGAGCCCCTGCATCCGCCAGGATCAGCGCAACCCGGTCCGCCGGATACCCCGGGTCCACCGGCACGTACCCCGCCCCGGCCTTCAGGACCCCCCACACCGCGACCACCATCTCCACCGAGCGCGGCAACACCACCGCCACCAGATCACCCGGCCGCACCCCGCGCGCCCGCAGCACCCGGGCCAACCGGTTCGCCCGGGCGTTCAACTCCCCATAGGTCAGTACCTCGCCACCGGCCAGCACGGCCGTGGCCTCCGGACGGGCGGCAGCCCAGGACTCGAACCGCACCACGACCGATCGCCGAGCGCCCGAGGCCCCCTCGGCCACCCCCCAGTCGCCCAGGATCCGCGTCCGCTCCCCCACCGCCAGCACCGACAGCTCGCTCAACCGCAGCCCCGGATCCCCGACCGCAGCCGTCAGCAGCAGGCCAAGGCGCTCCACCAGCGCCTCGGCCGTCTCCCGATCGAACCGGTCGACGGCGTACAGCAGTTCCCCGTCGATCCCCACCGGCTCCCCGTTGGCCCCGAAGTGCTCCCGCAGCTCCAGATCCAGGTCGAACTTGACCGAGCTGAGCCGGAGATCGGCGCGGCTCACCTGCAACCCGGGCAGTTCGGGTACCGGCTGTGGGTTGTTCTGCAGCGCGAACAGCACCTGGAAGAGCGGGTGCCGGGCCAGCGAACGCGGCGGATTGACCGCCTCCACCAGCCGCTCGAACGGCACGTCGGCGTTCGCGAACGCCTGCAACGCCGTCTCTGACGCCCGATCGACCAGCTCGCCGAACCGCGGGTCCCCAGCGGTGTCGGTGCGCAGCACCAGCGTATTGACGAAGAAGCCGACCAACTCGTCCAGTGCGCTGTCGTCCCGGCCGGCCATCGGCGTGCCGATCGGCACGTCGACCCCCGCGCCGTGTGCCGTCAGCAGCGCCGCCAGCCCCGCCTGCAGCACCATGAAGACGCTCGCGTCGCGCTCCCGCGCCAACCGCACCAGCCCGGCGTGCAACTCGGCCGACAGACGGACCGGGACCGCATCGCCCTGGTGGCTGAACCCAGCGCTGCGCGGTCGGTCGGCCGGCAGCTCGATCTCCTCCGGCAGATCCACCAACGTTTGTTGCCAGTAGTCGAGTTGTGCCGACATCCGGCTCGCCGGATCCTCCTCGTCACCGAGCTCGGCCCGCTTCCACAGTGTGTAGTCGGCGTACTGGACCGGCAACGCCACGAACTCCGGCATCCGCCCCACCGCCCGAGCCGCGTACGCCGTCGCCAGGTCACGGGCCAGCGGTGCCATCGACCACCCATCGGCGGCGATGTGGTGCAGCACCACCAGCAGCACGTAGTCGCCCGCGGCCGTCTCGAACAGGTCGACCCGGATGGGAAGTTCGCTTGTCAGATCGAAGCCCGCGGCGCAGGCCGCGGTCACCGCGCCGGCCAGCTGTGACACATCGATCCGACGGTGCCTCAGGACCGTTCCCGCGTCGGCCGGCCGGATCAGCTGGTGCGGTTCGCCGTCCGAGATGGGGAAGACCGTACGCAGGCTCTCGTGCCGGGCCAGCAGGTCCTGCAACGCGTGCTGCAGCGCAGCACGGTCAAGATCGCCCTGCAACCGCAACGCGATCGGGATGTGGTAGGCACCACCGGCCGGGTAGAGCCGGTTGAGGAACCAGAACCGCCGCTGCGCGTACGAGAGCGACAGGATCTCCGGTCGGATCATCGGAGCCAGCGCAGTCCGCGTCGAGCCCGCGCCGTCGAGCCGGACCGCCAGACCCGCAGCGGTCGGCGCCTCGAACACCGCCCGCACCGGCAGGTCCACCCCCACTGCCGACCGGATCGCGTTGAGCAAGCGGATCGCCAGCAGCGAGTGGCCGCCCAGCTCGAAGAAGTCGTCCTCCGGACCGACCACGGGCTGCTCCAGCACCGTGGCGAAGAGGCCGCAGAGCAACTCCTCCTGCGGCGTCTGCGGCGGGCGACCGGCGGCACTGGTGCGATCGCGGGCGGGCAGGGCGCGGCGGTCGAGCTTTCCGTTGGCGTTCAGCGGCAAACAGTCGAGCACCACGAAGGCGGCCGGGACCATGGAGGTCGGCAGGTACTGCGAGGTGTGCCGGCGCAGCTCGGCAAGGTCGGGCTGCTCGGCGGGGTCGGCCGGGACCACGTAGCCGACCAGCCGGTCATCGCGGACGATCACAGTCGCCTGGGCAACGCTGCGGTGCTCGGTCAGGGCTGTGATGATCTCGGCGGGTTCGATGCGGACGCCGCGGATCTTGACCTGATCGTCGGCGCGGCCCAGGTACTCGATGTCGCGGGTGGCGTTCCAGCGGCCGAGGTCGCCGGTGCGGTACATGCGTTCGCCGGGTGCGCCGAAGGGGCAAGCGAGGAAGCGTTCGGCTGTGAGGGCCGGCTGGTTCGCATAGCCGCGGGCGAGGGCCGGCCCGGCCAGGTAGAGCTCGCCGACCACGCCGGGCGGGACCGGTTGGAGTGCCTGGTTGAGGATGTAGATGCGGGTGTTGGTGATCGGCCGGCCGATGGGTGGGGCGGTGTGTCCCGCGGTGCTGGGGTCGCAGGCGTGGGCGGTCAGGTCGATGGCGGCTTCGGTGGGGCCGTAGAGGTTGTGCAGTTCGCTGGTGTCGAGGACCTCGAAGAAGCGCGCTGCGAGTTCGGCGGGCAGGGCTTCACCACCGGTCAGGACCCGGCGCAGCGAGTGACAGCCGGCGGCACCGGGTTCGGCCAGGAAGGCGCGCAGCAGTGAGGGCACGACCTGGAGTGTGGTGACGCCTTCGGTGGCGATGAGTTGGGCCAGGTAGGCGGGGTCGCGGTGTCCGCCCGGTTCGGCGATCACCAGGGTGGCACCGGCCAGCAGTGGCGCGAAGACCTCGGAAGCGACGACGTCGAAGCCGGCGGGGGTCTTCAGCAGCACCCGGTCGGTGGCGTCGAGTCGGTAGCGGTCCTGGCCGGCACGCAGCCGGTTCACCAGGCCCCGGTGAGTGTTGCCCACGCCCTTGGGACGGCCGGTGGAGCCGGAGGTGTAGAGCACGTTGGCCAGCTGGTCCGGGTGAACCACCGGCAACAGCACGCCGGCCTCGGGCCTGGGCAGGTCGGGGTGGTCGAGCAGCAGGCGGGACAGGTCACCGCCGGGCAGCTGCGCGGCGGTAGCCGTGGTGGTGAGCAGCAGTGCCGGGCGGGCGTCGGCGAGCATCAACGCGATCCGCTCGGCCGGCAGGTCAAGGTCGATCGGCAGGTAGGCAGCCCCAGCCTTGAGAACCGCCAAGAGCGCGGCGACGAACTCCACCGAACGCGGCACGGCCAACGCCACCACCTGCTCGCCACCCACCCCCCGCTCGACCAACAAGCGCGCCAACTCCCCGGCTCTTCGATCGAGCTCCGCATAGGAAAGGGAACGGTCGCGGAACCGCAACGCGATCCGCTCCGGAGTCCGGGCAACCTGCGCAGCAAACAACTCAGGCAACGTCGCCGGGACGCCCGCAACCGGCGCACCCTGCCACTCGGTGAGCACGGCGTGGCGGTGGGCGTCGGTCAGGACGCCGATCCGGTCGAGTGGCGTGTCAGGGGCACTCTCCAGCGCGGCCACCAAGCCGCGCACCGCGGTCTCGAAGAGCGCGCAGACCAGCTCCGGATCGATCGGGTCGGCGGCCTGCACCGTGAGGCCGAAGTCGGTGCCGAAGTCGTCGACCGACACGGCCAGCGGGTAGTTGGTGCGCTCCTGGCTGTGCAGGATCTCGATGCCGTCCGGCTCCGCGACGGCGGGCGGCGAGCTGTGCCGGTAGTTGAGCAGCGCAGTGAACAGCGGGGCACTTCCGCGCACACCGCTGGCCTGCTGGGCGAGAGCGAGCGGGGCGTGCTCGTGCACCAGGAGGTCGGCGAGGAGCCCACGCATCGCGAGCGTGGCCTCGAACGCGCCGACCCCACCGGTCGCCATCCGCACCGGCAGTGTGTTGATGAACAGGCCCTGCATCCGGTCCGCGTCGCCGCCGGCGTTCGTCCGCCCGAACAGCACCGTCCCGAACACCACATCGTCACGGCCGGAGGTGGCCGCCACCACCCGCGCCCACGCCACATGGAAGACCGTCGCCGGGCTCACCCCGAGCGCCCGTGCCCGCTCGCGCACCCGCGCGGCCAAGTCTGGCGCCAGTGGCAGCGTTTCCTCCGCGACGCGCGAGGCGTCGCCGTGCACGTCCAGCAGTCCGAACGGTGCGGTCGGCTCGTCCACCTCGCCCAGCATCGCGGCGAAGAACCGCTCGTGCTCGGCCCGGGGGACCCCGAGTCGTGCCTGGACGACGAAGTCGCGGAACGGCGAAGGCGCGGGCAGCGAACCGTGCTGGCCTGCCAGGATGGTGTTGATCTCGGCGAACAGCATCTCCAGCGCGGCGTGGTCGGTGGCCAGGTGATGCCGTTGGAGCAGCAGGAACCACCGGCCAGTGCCGGGTTCGGCGGCCGTCCAGGCGCGCAACAGCGGTGGCCGGGTCAGGTCCATGGCAGCCGGAGCGGCGGCGAGCAGCTCAGCGACCGGGTCCGCGCCCCCGATCTCCACCTGCTGGACGACCAGCTCGGCGTGCCGGGCCACCACCTGGACCGGCTCCCGCAGCCCCTCCCAGAACACCGCGGTCCGCAGTACGTCGTGCCGCTCCACCACCACCCGAAACGCGCCGAGTACGGCGTCCAGGTGCTCTCGGGAGTCGACCCGCACGACGGTCGGCAACAGGTACGCGTCGGCCTGGCCCTCACCCGACGCCAGGACGTGGTGGAAGAAGATGCCTTCCTGCAGGGGAGCGAGCGGGTAGATGTCGGCGATGTTGGCCGCCCCACCGGGGAACGTCCTGGTGATGGTGGCGAGTTCGGCCTCGGTCAGGTCCACCAGGGGCAGCATCTCCGGCGTGATCGTCTCGGCACCGGCCGGGATCAGGTTCGGCGGTACCGCGGGCCGGCCGTCGGAGATCCGACCGTACGCGGGGGCTGCGGTCAGCCGCACGGCCAGGCCGGCGGGGGTGGGCGCCTCGAAGACGGCACGCACCGGCAGCTCGACGCCCGCCCGGATCCGGATGGCGTTGACCAGGCGGGTGGCCAGCAGCGAGTGCCCGCCGATCGCGAAGAAGTCCTCGTCGGCCTCGACCTCGGGAAGCTCCAGCACCTCCGCGAAGAGGGTGCAGAGCAGTTCCTCCTGCGGAGCACGCGGCGAGTCGGCGTCGGGCCTGCCGGCCACGGGTGCGTGAGCGGGACGGGCCGCTGAACGCCCCGGCCGGGATCCGCCCCGGGCATCGGCCCGGCCGAGGTACTCGAGCCGGCCGTCGGGGCACCGGCGGACCAGGTCGCCGGTGCGGTACATCACGCTGCCGGGCTCACCGTAGGGATCGGCGACGAAGCGCTGCGCGGTGAGCGCGGGACCCTCCGGGCCACCGCGGGGCGCCTCGGCGCCGGCGAGGTAGAGCTCGCCGACCGCGCCGTCCGGGACTGGCACCAGGCCAGAATCGAGCAGGTACAGCGACGGGTCGTCAGACCGGCGGCCAGGCACGCTGCGGACCACGGCACGCAGCCGGGCCAGGCTGGGCGGGGGGTCACCGGCCTGCTGACGGTCGGCCAGCACCAGGCGGCCGCCATTGACCAGCGGAAGCAGCTCCAGGCCGGCTCCGTCCGCGCCCGTGCCCACCGCCAGCAGCGCGTCCTCGGGGCCGAAGTCGAGGCGCCGCCCGAATTCCGACAACAGATTGCCGAGGTCGCAGCCGTCGACCTCGGCGCCGTTCGAGTCGCCGCCGGCAACGGCGGACGTATGGACCACATAGGTGGGATTGAGCGGCGGAACCCCGCCGGACACCTCATTGCACATTCCGGATTCCCGGCTTTCTCCGACCGCCTCGGTCAACGGAATACCTCCAGGAGAAAACGCCGATATCCACCGGATGGGCACAACTCGGTGCGCAAACGCCCAAGACGCTAGTCCTGGGCGTTTGGGCCTGTCAAGAGTGATCAACTTCGATCGGAAAACGGAAATAAGCGGACTTCTCCGACACACAACACCCGCAGCTGGGCTCGAGTCGAAGATGTCCGGCACGCTCCCACCGAGCCATCGCCAAACATTTCGTGATCCGAATCACAGATGCCCCGGTGAGCGGTGCAGCGGCCGAAAACCACCAGTAATTCCGGCCACCCGTTACTTACCGACGAGGTCGGGGTAAGGTCGCGCGGGGTCTGCCGCGTCCGCGCCAAATCCCGCTGTATTCACCGCGGCAACCAAATGGCCCGCGCCATGGTCGGCCCTGGCTTCCCTGCCCCGGGCCGGTTTGCACGGCGTCGACCACGAAGGAACGATCCATGTCTGCTTCCCCGGCGATAGCCGCTCCCCCGACCCCCGTCCGGCCGGCCCCCCTCCGCGCAGCCGCCCCCGCGGTCCGCGAACTCCCCCTCACCACCGCCCAGACCGGCATCTGGCTGGCCGACCGCTTCGCCGCCGGCCGGCTCGACTACACCATCGCCCAGTACCTGGAGTTGACCGGCCCGCTGGTGGTCGACGCACTGCGACAGGCCCTCACCCAGGCCTTCGACGAGGCACACGCCGGCCGGGTCAGGTTCGCGGCCACCGCCGACGGCCCGGTGCAGCTGCTCGGCGACCACCCGGGCTGCACCGTGCGGGAGGTGGACCTGACCGACGAGCCGGACCCCGAGGCTGCCGCCCACGCCTGGATGGCCGCCGACCTGCGCCGACCGCTCGACCTGGAGCGCGGCGAGGTGCTCTCCCTCGCGCTGCTCCGGCTGACCCACGAGCGGCTGTACTGCTACCTGCGCGGCCACCACGCAGCACTGGACGGCGCCAGCGCCGCGTTGCTGGTCCGCCGTACCGCCGCGCTCTACAACGCGCGGCTCACCGGCCGACCGGTGGCGGCACCGGATGCGACCGGACTGGACGAACACCTGGCCGCCGACCGCAGCTACCGCAGCTCGCCCGCCTACGCCGCCGACCGCGCCTACTGGCTGGAGCACCTGGCCGACCGCCCCGAACCGGTGAGCTTCGGGCGGGGCGCCACGACGGAGCGCGCGCCCGGCCTGCTGCGGCGCACCACGCTGCTCACCCCGGCACAGATCGAAGGCCTGGGCGCGCTGGCCCGGGCCACCCGGGTGGCGCTGCCGGTGGTCCTGGCCGCCATCGAGGTGCTGCACGTGGCCCTGCTGACCGGTGACCGCGACGTCCTGCTCGGCCTGCCGGTGACCGGCCGAGTGGCGAAGGAACTGCGCCGCGCCCCGGGCATGTTCTCCAACGTGGTGCCGCTGCGGCTGGCGGTGGACCCGGCCGAACCACTCGCCGGTCTGCTGCGCCGGCTGACCACCGGCTTCCGCCTCGCCTTGCGCCACCAGCGCTACCACTACCAGGAGTTGCGCCGCGACCTGGGCCTGACCGAGCAGGACCAGCCGCTGGTCGGTCCGGCCGTCAACCTCCAGCTCTTCGACTACGAGCTGGAGTTCGCCGGCTGCCGGACCACCGTGCACAACCTGTCCAACGGCCCGGTCGATGACCTGGCACTGGTGGTCTACGGCGGCAGCGAGCAGGTGGCCTGGCGGATCGACCTGGACGCCAACGCCGAGCGCTACACCGACGCCGAACTGGCCGTGCACCAGCGGGTCGTGATGCACCTGGTGGACCAGCTGGCCGCCGCCGACCCGAGTCGACCGGTGGGATCGCTGACCGCACTCGACGCTTCCGACCGCCACCAGGTCCTGACCGCCTGGAACGACACCGCCGCCGCACAGCCGCCCGCCACGCTACCCGGGTTGTTCGCTGCGCAGGTTGCCCGGACTCCGGAGCGGATCGCGCTGCGGTTCCGTGACCGTTCCCTTTCCTATGCGGAGCTCGATCGAAGAGCCGGGGAGCTGGCACACCTCCTGATCGAGCGGGGCGTGGGCGGCGAGCAGGTGGTGGCGTTGGCTGTGCCGCGTTCGGTGGAGTTCGTCACCGCGCTGCTGGCGATTCTCAAGGCCGGGGCTGCCTACCTGCCGATCGACCTCGACCTGCCGGCCGAGCGGATCGCGCTGATGCTCGCCGACGCCCGCCCGGCACTGCTGCTCACCACCACGGCTACCGCCGCGCACCTGCCCGACAGTGACCTGCCCCGCCTGCTGCTCGACCACCCCGACCTGCCCAGGCCCGATGCCGGCGTGCTGTTGCCGGTGGTTCACCCGGACCAGCTGGCCAACGTGCTCTACACCTCCGGCTCCACCGGCCGCCCCAAGGGCGTAGGCAACACTCACCGGGGCCTGGTGAACCGGCTGCGTGCCGGCCAGGACCGCTACCGACTCGACGCCACCGACCGGGTGCTGCTGAAGACCCCCGCCGGCTTCGACGTCGTCGCCTCCGAGATCTTCGCGCCACTGCTGGCCGGTGCCACCCTGGTGATCGCCGAACCGGGCGGACACCGCGACCCCGCCTACCTGGCCCAACTCATCGCCACCGAAAGCATCACCACACTCCAGGTCGTCCCCTCAATCCTGCGCGCCTTCCTGGCCGAACCCGGCGCCGCCGGCTGCCACGCGCTGCGCCGCGTCCTGACCGGTGGTGAAGCCCTGCCCGCCGAACTCGCAGCGCGCTTCTTCGAGGTCCTCGACACCAGCGAACTGCACAACCTCTACGGCCCCACCGAAGCCGCCATCGACCTGACCGCCCACGCCTGCGACCCCACCACCGCCGGACACACCGCCCCACCCATCGGCCGCCCGATCACCAACACCCGCATCTACATCCTCAACCAGGCACTCCAACCGGTCCCACCCGGCGTGGTCGGCGAACTCTACCTGGCCGGCACCGGACTGGCCCGCGGCTACCGCAACCGCCCCGCCCTCACCGCCGAACGCTTCCTCGCCTGCCCCTTCGGCGCACCGGGCGAGCGCATGTACCGCACCGGCGACCTCGGATACTGGAACGCCACCGGCGAAGTCGAATACCTCGGCCGCACCGACGACCAGGTCAAGATCCGCGGCGTCCGCATCGAACCCGCCGAAATCGCCACCGCCCTCACCGAACTGCCCGGTGTGGCCCGCGCCGAGGTCATCGCGCGCACCGACGGCCCGGGCGGCAAGCACCTGGTCGGCTACGCCGTACCCGAAGCCGGCCACACCCCCGACCCCGCCGCCCTACGCGCCCGACTGCGCGAGGTCCTACCCGACTACCTCGTCCCCGCCGCCATCGTCCTGCTACCCGAACTCCCACTGAACGCCAACGGCAAACTCGACCGCCGCGCCCTACCCGCCCCCGAGTACCGCAGCGCGGGCCGGCGGACCACGCGCGACACACGCAACGCGCGGGAGCGGCAGCTGGCCGCACTCTTCGCCGAGACCCTGGGGCTGGCCGACGTCGACCCCGAGGACGGCTTCTTCGACCTTGGCGGCGACAGCATCGCCGCGATCCGGCTGGTCGGGCTGGCCCGCCAGGCCGGGCTCGCCTTCACCCCGGGCGACGTCTTCCGCTGCCGCACCGTCGCCGGGCTCGCCGAGGTCGCCGAGCAGTGCCGCACCACACAGGCCGAGCAGCCCGGCGACGAGCTCGGCCCGGTCCCGCTCACCCCGATCGTCCACCGGCTGCGCGAACTCGGCGGGCCGGTCGACCACTTCCACCAGACCGCGGTGCTCCGGGTGCCGGCCGGGCTGACCGAGCAACTGCTCGGCGACGCGCTGCAAGCGCTGCTGGACCACCATGCCGCACTGCGGCTGCGGCTGACCCGTGGGGCCGACTGGCAGCTGGAGATCCCGGCTGCCGGTTCGGTGCGGGCCGCCGGGCTGCTGCGCCGGGTTCCGGCCGGCGGCCTCACCCCGGCAGCGCACACCGCCCTGATCGCCGAACAGGTCGCGGACGCCGCCGCGTTGCTCGACCCGGAGGCCGGCCGGCTGGTGCAGGCGCGCTGGTGCGACGCCGGCCCGGCGGAGTCCGGGCACCTGGTGCTGGCGATCCACCACCTCGCGGTGGACGGCGTCTCCTGGCGGCTGTTGCTGACGGACCTGGCCAAGGCCGCCGAGGCACTGGCCGCCGGGCGCCGGCCAGCGCTGGACCCGGTCGGCAGCTCGCTGCGCCAGTGGGCCCGCCGGCTGCCCGAGCTGGCCGCCGGCCGGGAGGCCGAACTCCCGCTCTGGCAGCGGATCACGGCCGCACCCGACCCGCTGCTCGGCCGGCACGCACCGGACCCGCGCCGGGACACCGTCGCCACCCGGTGCGAGCACACCCTGACCCTGCCGCCCGAGTGGACCGCCCGGGTGCTGACCGGCATCGCCCGCCGCTACCACGCCGAGATCAACGACGTGCTGCTCACCGCGCTGGCCTTGGCGGTGCTGGACTGGCGGCGCCGGCACGACCGTCCCGCCGACTCGGTGCTGCTCACGGTCGAGGGCCACGGTCGCGAGGAGGTGCTGCCGGGTTCCGAACTCTCGCGCACCGTCGGCTGGTTCACCAGCAGCTACCCGGTCCGACTGGACCCCGCGGTGTCGGACTGGACACAGCTGTGGAACGCCGGAGCGGCCGCCGACACCGCGCTGAAGTACGTCAAGGAGCAGCTGCGCGAGCTGCCCGACCACGGCTTCGGGTACGGCCTGCTGCGTCACCTCAACCCGCGCACCGCACCCTTGCTGGCCACCGGCGCCACCCCGCAGCTGGGCTTCAACTACCTGGGCCGGCTGCCCGGCGACGGGCGCGCCCCCTGGCACCCGGACCCGGCGCACGGCGGCGTCTTCGGCGGCGCCGACCCCGGACTGCCGCTGCTCCACCCGCTGGAGCTGGACGCCCTGGTCGAGGAGCACCCGGACGGGCCCCGGCTGACCGCCCGCTGGTCCTTCGCCGCCGCGCAGTTCGAGCAGGCCGAGGTCGAGGACCTGGCCGCCACCTGGTTCCGGGCGCTGCGCACCCTGGCCACCCGGGCCGAGTGCCCCGAGGCGGGTGGCCGCACCCCCGCCGACCTGCCGTTCGTCCGGCTCGACCAGGCGGAGCTCGACCAACTGGAGCGCGACCACCCGGACCTGGCCGACCTGCTGCCGCCGACGCCGCTGCAGGAGGGCCTGGCCTTCCACACGGCCTTCGACGAGCGGGCCCCGGACCTCTACCAGGTGCAGCTGGCCCTCGACCTGACCGGACCGCTGGACCCGGCCACGTTGCGGGCCGCCGCCGAACGGCTGCTGCACCGCCACCCCCTGCTCCGCGCCGCCCTGCACCGGCGCCCTGACGGCAGTACCGCGCTGCTGGTCCGGGACGGCGTGACGCTGCCCTGGGTCGAGCTGGACGCCCCCGACCCGGCAACCGCCGAACGGCTGGCCCGCGCCGAGCGCACCCGCCCGTTCGACCTCACGGCCGCCCCGCTGCTGCGCTTCGCCCTGCTGCGGCTGGCTCCCGACCGGCATCGGCTGCTCCTCACCAACCACCACCTGGTGCTGGACGGCTGGTCGCTCCCGCTGCTGCTGGGCGACCTGCTGACCGGATACGCGGCAGGCACCGCCGCGCCCCTGCCCACGGTGATGCCACACCGCCCGTACTACCAGTGGCTCGCCGAGCGCGACACCGCCGCCGCCCGGGCGGCCTGGGCGGCGGCGCTGGACGGCGCCGAGCCGACCCGGCTGGCCCCGCACCGTCCCGGCCGGCGCACCACCACCCCCGAGCACCACCGGGTGTCGATGCCCGCGGCGCTGGTCGGCGCGCTCACCGAGCAGGTCCGCCGCCACGGCCTGACCCTCAACACCGCGGTGCAGAGCGCCTGGGCGCTGCTGCTGGCGCGCCGCACCGGCCGGGACGACATCGTCTTCGGCGCCACGGTCTCCGGGCGGCCCGCCGAGCTGGCCGGGGTGGCCGAGCTGGTGGGGCTGTTCATCAACACCGTGCCGGTCCGGGTCGCGCTGCGGCCGGGCGAGCCGCTGCTCGAGCTGGCCGCCCGGGTGCAGCACGAGCAGTCCGCGCTGACCGCGCACCACCACCTCGGGCTGACCGAGATCCAGCGGGCAGGCGGCGGGGGCGGCGACCTGTTCGACACCCTGACCGTGTTCGAGAACTACCCGCTGGACCCGGCCGCCTTCGACCACCCCGAGCTGCGGATCACCGGGGTCGAGGCGCACGACCACGTCCACTACCCCCTCGCCCTGATCGCCCTCCCCGACCCGCAGGCCGGCACCCTCACCCTGGACCTCACCTACCAGCCCGACCTCTTCACCCCCGCCGACGTGGCGCTGCTGGCCGAGCAGTACACCAAGCTGCTCACCCAGCTCGCCGAGGCCACCCCCGAGCAGCTGACCCGGAACACCACCTACCTCACCGCGGCGGAGCAGCGCGCCCTGATCGAGCGGGGGGTCAGCCGCGACAGCGAGCACCGCGCCGAACACGCCACCGCCACCACCCCCGCCACCACCCCCACCCGCCCGCGGCCCGCCGCGTCGGTGGCCGAGCAGTTCGCCGCCCAGGTCCGGGCCCGGCCCGACGCGGTGGCGGTGGAGGGCGCCGGGCGCACCGTCAGCTACGCCGAACTCGACGGGGCGGCCGAGCGGTTGGCCGGGGAGTTGCGCGGGCGCGGGATCGGGCCCGCGGACCTGGTGGCGCTGGTGCTGCCGCGCTCGGTGGAGTCGGTGACCGCGATGCTGGCGGTGCTCAAGGTGGGCGCAAAGTACCTGCCGGTCGACCCGGATCAGCCGGCGGAGCGGCTCCGCCGGGTGCTCGACGACGCGGCGCCGGCTCTGCAGCTCACCGTGGCGGAGGCCACCGGGCTGACCGATCGCGCGGGTACCCCGGTGCTGCTGGTCTGACGCCACGGCACCACCAACACGGCGACGGGAAAAGAAAAAACCACCCCCCCCCCCCCCCCCCCCCCCCCCCCCCCCCCCCCCCCCCCCCCCCCCCCCCCCCCCCCCCCCCCCCCCCCCCCCCCCCCCCCCCCCCCCCCCCCCCCCCCCCCCCCCCCCCCCCCCC
>NZ_JBNQTI010000081.1:0-36717 GCF_050325825.1 Kitasatospora sp. LaBMicrA B282 | reverse complement strand
GTGATCGAGGCCGGGGATGTCAACATATCTGGCGTTGACTTTTGGCACGCTGTTGAGTTCTCAAGGAACGGACGCTTCCTTCGCAGCCACTTCCGTGGCCCCTCCGGGCTTCGTTCTTTCGTGACCTCAGCGTATCACATGAGTTTCGTTCGGATTTCACCGGACATTTACTCAGTGTTGGCGCTGGATTCACCATCACCTCGCGGCGACTCGCCCAACCATAGCCGCATCCCGGCCGGTCCGCCTAATCGAGCATGGTGCGGCTTGAGCCGTCCGAGTACCAGCACCGAGCCGCGCGGCACGCCGGAGCCGATCGCCGGACTCACCCGGATGCCGTAGAGTGCGGCGCATCAACCAAGAGGACTAGACCACTTGGGGCGCAGGAGGGCTTGGGCGGCTTGGGTTCCGGTCGGCGGCCGACGGCGAAGTGACCACGGCGAGTCGGGCGGAACGGCCCGGATCCACTGCGCCTTATGTGGCGAGATGTCCAAAGTTGGCATGATTTAGGCTTCAGCCGACGTGTTCCGCCGCAGGCAGCGGCCGCTGCACCCTCACCTGGGAGGCTCCCCATGACCACCGTGACCTCGCCGCTGGCCGGCCGTGTCATCGGACTCGCCAACGTGCCCGACCCCGTCTTCTCCGGCGCGATGGTCGGCCCCGGCACCGCCATCGACCCGCCGCGCGAGCCCAGCACCGCGGTGGCGCCGGTCGACGGGCTGGTGGTCTCCATGCACCCGCACGCGTTCGTGGTGGTGGATGCGGACGGCCACGGGGTGCTCACCCATCTGGGGATCGACACCGTGCAGCTCAACGGTGAGGGCTTCGAGCTGCTGGTCAGCAAGGGCGACACCGTGAAGCGCGGGCAGCCGGTGATCAAGTGGAACCCGGCGGCCGTCGAGGCGGCCGGGAAGTCGCCGATCTCGCCGATCGTGGCGCTGGAGGCCGCGCCCGACCAGCTGAGCAAGGTGGTCGAGAACGGCGAGGTCAAGGCCGGCGGCGACCTCTTCACCTGGAACTGACCCACTCCCGACCGACGGATCTCCGGACCGCGCCCCGTCCCCCCGCACCGGTGGGACGGGGCCGCCGTGCGGGTGAGAGGAAGAAGCACATGGAGAAGACGCTGCGCGGTGTGGGTGTCAGCCACGGGGTCGCGATCGGCCAGGTCCGGCACATGGGCACCGCCGTGCTGGAACCGCCGGCCACCCAGATCCCGACCGAGGACGCCCCGCGCGAGCAGGCCCGGGCCAAGGCCGCGGTGGACGCGGTGGCCGCCGACCTGATCGCCCGGGGCAACCTGGCCGGCGGGGAGGCGCAGGCGGTCCTGGAGGCGCAGGCGCTGATGGCGCAGGACCCCGAGCTGATGGCGGACGTGGAGCGCCGGATCGCGGTCGGCAGCAGCGCCGAGCGCGCGGTGTACGACGCCTTCGCCGCCTACCGGGCGCTGCTCGCCGCGGCCGGCGAGTACCTGGCCGGGCGGGTCGCCGACCTGGACGACGTGCGCAACCGGATCGTCGCCCGCCTGCTCGGCGTGCCCATGCCGGGCGTGCCGGACAGCGACGAGCCGTACGTGCTGTTCGCCCGTGACCTGGCGCCGGCCGACACGGCGCTGCTCGACCCCACCCTGGTGCTCGGCTTCGTCACCGAGGAGGGCGGGCCGACCAGCCACTCGGCGATCCTGGCCCGCGCGATGGGCGTGCCCGCGGTGGTGGCGCTGCCCGGTGCGACCGACCTGGACGAGGGCGTCGTGGTGGCGGTGGACGGCAGCACCGGCGAGGTGCTGGTCGAGCCCGACGAGCAGGAGCAGGCCGAGCTGCGCCGGCTGGCCGCCGAGCGGAAGGCGGCGCTGACCGCCTCCTCCGGCCCGGGCCGGACCTCGGACGGGCACCTGGTGCCGCTGCTGGCCAACGTCGGTGGTCCGGCGGACGTGCCGGCCGCGGTCGAGGCCGGTGCCGAGGGGGTCGGGCTGTTCCGCACCGAGTTCCTCTTCCTGGACGACTCCAAGCGGGCGCCGAGCGAGGAGGTCCAGGTCGAGGCCTACCGCAAGGTGCTGGAGGCCTTCCCCGAGGGTCGGGTGGTGGTCCGGGTGCTGGATGCCGGCGCGGACAAGCCGCTCGACTTCCTGACCCCGGCGGACGAGCCCAACCCGGCGCTCGGCGTGCGCGGGCTGCGCACCCTGCTGGAGCACCCGGAGGTGCTGCAGGGGCAGCTGCGGGCACTGGCCAAGGCCGCCCAGGGCCTGCCGGTGCACCTCGAGGTGATGGCGCCGATGGTGGCCGACCGGGCCGATGCCAAGGCCTTCGCGCAGGCCTGCCGGGAGGCCGGGCTGGCGGCGAAGTTCGGCGCGATGGTGGAGATCCCGTCGGCGGCGCTGCGGGCCCGCTCGATCCTGGCGGAGGTCGAGTTCCTCTCGCTGGGGACCAACGACCTGGCGCAGTACACCTTCGCGGCCGACCGCCAGGTGGGTGCGTTGGCCCGGCTGCAGGACCCGTGGCAGCCGGCCCTGCTGGACCTGGTGGCCGCGGCCGCCGCGGCGGCGCAGGAGACCGGGAAGAGCTGCGGCGTCTGCGGCGAGGCGGCCGCCGACCCGCTGCTGGCCTGCGTGCTGACCGGGCTCGGGGTGACCAGCCTGTCGATGGGCGCGGCCTCGATCCCCTACGTCCGAGCGGCCCTCGCCAAGGCCACGCTGGCCCAGTGCCGGCGCGCCGCCGAGGCGGCCCGGGCCGCGGACAGTGCGGCCGAGGCGCGCGCCGCCGCGCAGCAGGTGCTGTCCGGCGAGTGAGCGGCTGACCGAGCAGGACGCTGCCGGGACTGCTGTGCATGAGGAGAGGAAGGGCCCCGCCGTGGCGGGGCCCTTCCTCATACCCGTGGGCGCTCGGCATACCCGTGAGCGCTCGGCCGCGGTCAGCCGCGGCGCTCGCGGCCCAGGCGCTCGAAGAACCGCAGGTGGTCGAGGTTGTCCACCGAGCCCGGGTTGACCGCCTGGTCGAGCGGGGTGCCGGAGAGCAGGCGCTTGACCGGGACCTCGATCCGCTTGCCGGTCAGGGTGTGCGGCAGCCCGTCCACGACGATCACCTCGTCGGGGACGTGCCGCGGCGAGAGCTGCTCGCGCAGCTCCCGGCGGATCCGGCCGCGCAGCTCGTCGTCCAGTTCGGCGCCGGGGGCCAGCTTGACGAAGAGCGGCATCCAGTAGCCGCCGTTCTCCTCCTCCAGGCCGATCACCAGCGACTCGGCGATCTCCGGCAGCCGCTCGACCACCTCGTAGATGTCGGAGGAGCCCATCCGGACGCCCTGCCGGTTGAGGGTGGAGTCGGAGCGGCCGTGGATCACCACGGTGCCGCGGGAGGTGACGGTGATCCAGTCGCCGTGCCGCCAGGTGCCCGGGAACATCTCGAAGTAGCTGTCCCGGTAGCGGGTGCCGTCCGGGTCGTTCCAGAAGCCGGTGGGCATGGACGGGATCGGTTTGGTGACGACCAGCTCGCCGACCTCGTCGGTGTGCGGCTTGCCGTGCACGTCCCAGGACTCGACCGCGGCACCCAGGCAGGGGGCCTGGATCTCACCGAGGTGGACCGGCAGGGTGGGGACGCCGCCGACGAAGCAGCTGCAGACGTCGGTGCCGCCGCTGACCGAGGCGAGCCAGACGTCCGGCTTCACCTCGTCGTAGATCCACTGGAAGCCGTCGGGCGGCAGCGGGGAGCCGGTGGTGCCGATGCAGCGCACCGCGGACAGGTCCAGGTCGCGGCCGGGGTGCAGCTCGGCCTTGCGACTGGCGATCACGTAGGCGGCGGAGGTGCCGAGCACGGTGGCCCGGGTGCGGGCCGCCACCTCCCACAGGGCGCCGGTGGTGGGGTGGCCGGGGCTGCCGTCGTAGGTCACCACGGTGGCGCCCACCAGCAGGCCGGCCACCAGGAAGTTCCACATCATCCAGCCGGTGGAGGTGTACCAGAGGAAGCGGTCGGCGGGGCCCAGGTCGAGGTGGAGCGCGGCCTGCTTGAGGTGCTCGACCAGGATGCCGCCCTGGCTCTGCACGATCGCCTTGGGCAGGCCAGTGGTGCCGGAGGAGTAGAGCACCCAGAGCGGGTGGTCGAACGGGACCTGCTCGAAGACCGGCTCCACGTCGCCCGCGGTCAGCGCGGACCACTCCAGGGCGCCCTCGGGGGCCGGGGTGCCGAGCAGCGGGACGTGCACCACGGCGCGCAGGCCGGGCAGCTCGCGGCGCAGCTCGGCGACCACCTCGGCGCGGTCGTGGGTCTTGCCGCCGTAGTGGTAGCCGTCCACCGCGAAGAGCAGCACCGGCTCGATCTGCTGCAGCCGGTCGAGCACGCTGCGGGCGCCGAAGTCGGGGGCGCAGGAGGTCCAGACGGCGCCGACCGCGGCCGTGGCCAGCAGCGCGACCACGGCCTGCGGGATGTTCGGCAGGTAGGCGCCGACCCGGTCGCCCGGGCGCACGCCCTGGGCGCGCAGCGCGGCGGCCAGCGCGCCGACCTGGCGGCGCAGCTCGGCCCAGCTCAGCGCGAGCGGCTCGGCGGTGGTCTCGTCCAGGTGCAGGATCGCGGGCTGCTCGGCGTGCGCCGGGTCGGCGGCGAGGCGCAGGGCGTGCTCGGCGTAGTTGAGGGTGGCGCCGGGGAACCAGCGGGCGCCGGGCATCGCGGGGTCGGCGAGCACGGCCTGCGGCGGGGTGGCGAACCGGACGTCGAAGTACTCGGTGACGGCGGTCCAGAACCGGCTCAGGTCGGCCGTGGACCAGGCGTGCAGGTCGGCGTAGCGGGCGGCGGCGGTGGCGTCGTCCGGGGCGGGGGCGAGCGGCGCGGCGGGGGCGCCGTGGCGCTCGGCGGCCCAGGCCTGGAAGGCGACCAACCGGGTGGCGGCGGCCGCCTCGGGGGCGGGGCGCCAGAGCGGCTCGGGCGCGGTGGCGGGGGCCTGGTCCTGGGGTGGGGTGCTCACGGTGGTGGTCTCCCGGCCGGAGGGTGGGGGCGGGGTGGCGCTGGTGGCGGCTCCCCTCCCCGTGCGTACGGACGGTGCTAGACCCTGCCATGTGATCGTCCGGTGCGCCAGGGGTGGTCCGGGTGGCCGGGGACGGTGGAGCTGGTCGGCGGGCCGTGGGGCGGCCCCTGGTCGGGCCGCCCCGGGTGGTCAGCGGTGGGTGGTCGTCGGTCAGGCGCGGTGGAGGCGGTCCTCGGCCAGGGCAGTCAGCAGGGCGGCCGCGTCGCCGAGGACGGCGTCGTCGAAGGCGGCCTGCGGGGCGTGGTTGTAGGCGGCGGTGGCGGGGTCGCTGCCGGGTGGACAGGCGCCGAGGAACAGGTAGGCGGCGGGGACCTGTTCGGCGACCACGCCGAAGTCCTCGGACCCGGCGATCGGGTGCGGCTGCTCGACGAAGCGGGCGGCACCGAACAGCCCGCGCACCGTCTGCGCGGCCGACGCGGCCTCACCGGGGTCGTTGACGGTGACCGGGTAGGCCTCGTCGTGCGCCACCTCGACGGTCAGGCCGTGCGCCTCGGCGATCCCGCGCACCAGCCGGGGCGCCTCGGTCAGCACCCGGTCGCGGGCCTGCGGCGAGAAGGAGCGGACGGTCGCGGCGAAGACGGCCTCGCCCGGGATCACGTTGGCGGCCGTGCCGGCGTGGAAGCTGCCGACCGTCACCACCACCGGGTCGCGCACGTCGAACCGCCGGGTTGCCATGGTCTGCAGCGCGAGCACCGCTTCGCAGGCGGCCGGGATCGGGTCCAGCGCGAGGTGCGGGGAGGAGCCGTGGCCGCCGCGGCCGCGCACGGTGAAGGTGAGCTGGTCGGAGCCGGCCAGCACCGGCCCGGGGCGGGTGGCGACCAGGCCGGCCGGCAGCTGGGAGGCGGCCACGTGCAGCGCGTAGGCGGCCACCACCGGCTCGCCGGCGGCAGTCAGCACCCCCTCCTCGATCATCAGCCGGGCCCCGCCGGCGCCTTCCTCCCCCGGTTGGAACATCAGCACCACCGCGCCGGGCAGTTCGGCGCGCCGCTCGGCGAGCAGCCGGGCGGCCCCGACCAGGGCGGCGGTGTGCAGGTCGTGGCCGCAGGCGTGCATCGCGCCCGGCACGGTGGAGGCGTAGGACAGCCCGGTGGCCTCCTGCACCGGCAGCGCGTCCAGGTCGGCCCGGAGCAGCACCACCGGGCCCGGGCGGGAGCCGCGCAGCACCGCGGTGACCGAGGAGAGCTGCTTGCCGAGGGTCAGCTCCAGCGGCAGGTCGGCCAGGGCGTCGAGCACCGCGGCCTGGGTGCGGGGCAGGTCCAGGCCGAGTTCGGGGTGCTGGTGCAGGGTGCGGCGGAGCGCGACGAGGTCGGGCTGCAGGCGGGCGGCGGCGGTGCGCAGGTCGGGACGGGTGGTCACGGTGCGACTCCGGGGGGTTTGGGGGCGGAGGTGACCCGGCCATGGTGGCCCGTGGCGGGCTCGGGCGGGAGAGGGCGCACGGATCCGCCACCGGGAGGCGGGCAGCCACGTCCGGCCGGGCTAGCCTGACGGCATGTCGAGACACGCGCAGGCAGAACGGCAGCGGTTGGCGCAGTTGCTGGCGGCGGCCGGGCCGGACGCGCCGACGCTCTGCGCCGGCTGGCGGACCCGGGACCTGGCCGCGCACCTGGTGCTGCGCGAGGCCCGACCGGACGCGGCGCTCGGGTTCGTCGTGCCGCCGCTGGCCGGGTGGACGCAGCGGGTACAGCAGGCGTACGCGCGCCGCCCGTACCCCGAGCTGGTGCGCAGCTTCCGGGACGGACCGCCGCGGCTGTCGCCGTTCGCGCTGCCGGGGGCGGACGAGGCGGGGAACACGGTGGAGTACTTCGTGCACGCCGAGGACGTGCGGCGGGCGGGGGCGGACGAGACGGAGCCGGTCGAGCCGGCGGCGATCGAGCCGGCGTTGGCCGAGGTGCTGTGGCGGCGGCTGCCGTTGCCGGCGCGGTTCGAGCTGGGGCGGCGGACGCCGGTGCGGGTGCTGCTCTGCCGGCCGGACGGGCGGAACCTGACGGTCGGTCCGGCGCGCCCGGGCGCGGTGCGGGTGACCGGCGAACCGGGTGAGCTGCTGCTGTTCGCGTTCGGGCGCGGGGCGCACGCGGCGGTCACGGTCGCCGGGCCGGCGGACGAGGTGGCGCAGCTGCGGGCGGTGGTGGCGCTGCCGGGCTGAGGACGAGCCCCGGGCCGCAGGGCGGCTGCGGGCCATCGTTCGGCCGCGGCCGAACGGTCGGCGCGGAGAATGGAGGACATGACGACGCGTGCGACGAGCGAGGGTGTCCCGCAGCTGGCGAAGGTGGCCGCGCTGCTGGCCGACGGCACCCGGGCCGAGTTCTGCCTGGCGTTGCTGGACGGCCGGGCCTGGACCGCGGGCGAGCTGGCGCGGCACGCCGGGGTGGCGCCGGCCACCGCGACCGGGCACCTCAACCAGCTGGTCGCGGGCGGCCTGCTCGCCGAGGAGCGGCAGGGGCGGCACCGGTACCTGCGGCTGGCCGGTCCCCGTGTGGCCGAACTGATCGAGCAGCTGGCCGCGCTGGCCCCGCCGCAGGCCACTCCCCCGCCGCCGCGCACCCTCTCCGCGAGCAGCCGGCAACGCGCCCTGTCCCGCGCCCGGACCTGCTACGACCACCTGGCCGGGACGGTCGGCGTGGCGATCTACGACGCGATGACCGAGCGCGGCCTGCTCGACCAGGACGGCGGGCTGACCCTCACCGGTGACGGCGCGGCCCGGCTGGCCGCGCTCGGCGTCACCGTGCCGGCCGCGAGCCGTCGCCCCGCGGTGCTGGCCTGCCTGGACTGGACCGAACGGCGCCCGCACCTGGCCGGCGCGGTCGGCGCCGCGCTCTGCCGCCGGGCGCTGGAGGCGGGCTGGGTGACCCGGATCGGCAGCAGCCGGGCCGTGGCGGTCACCCCGGCGGGGCGGGCGGTGCTGCGCGAGCAGCTGGGCGTGGACCCGGAGCCGACGGCGGCGGCCCCGACCGGGACCAGTGCAGCCGGGACCAGTGCAGCCGGGACAGCTGCGCGAGCCGGGGCCGGTCGGCCGCCCACCGCACAGCTGATCGGCAGAGCCCACCACTCCACCGGGTGACCGCCGTCGGGGTGTCACGGTGCGCCGTGGTGGCGGTCCGGCCGCCGCGCCACAGGATGTGGCGCGCCGAGCGGAAGTGCCGCGGACGGCGGACCGCGCCGCGTGGGTGGCGCGGTCGGTGAACCAGGGAGATGCGGATGCGCAAGTGGGTTGCCCTCGGGTCTTCGGCCCTGCTCATGTCGGGCGCCGCGCTGGCCGGGGGCGTGGTCTTCCACGCACCGGTGGCCGCCGCGGCCGAGCACGCGCTGGACGTCCTCGTGACCAATGACGCCGCGCATCCGGTGCCGGTGCAGGAGCAGAACACCGACGCCAACGGGAACATCAAGGTCCACGAGCAGGGCACGGCCAACGTGAACGTGACCAACTCGGCGCTGCCGGTGAGCGGGCAGGTCACGGTCGGCAACCTCCCGACCGTGCAGCAGGTGGCCGGGTCGGTGGGGATCAGCGCCTCGGGCAACGGCGTCCAGGAGCTGAACAGCGCGGCCAAGGCGCCGTTCACCCGGGTGAGTGTGGTCTCCTTCGGCGCCGGCAACCCGGGTGCCTTCAACGCGACCGCGGACCTGTTCACGGTGCCGGCCGGCGAGCGCGTGGTGATCACCTACGCCGGCGCGTCGGTGGCGGTGCCGGCCGGCGAGCACGCCGTCCTCGACGTCGACGCGCAGCAGGGCGCTGCCGCCTACCTGCCGCTCACCGACGCCGGGGCGTTCAACGTGTCGACCGCGCCCCAGTTGCTCACCGGTGGCGGGCCGGTGAGCATCGTGTACGACCCCGGCGCCCACATCGTCATGCACGCCTTCCGCAGTCAGGGCGACGGGGACAACATCGGCCAGCTGGTCGCGACGGTGTCGGGGTTCACCGTCCCCTTCCCCTGAGCCTGAGCCGCCCGAGTCGCCGCACTCCTGAGCCGCCGCCCGGTCAGCGGGCCGGCTGGTAGCGGCCGGCGAACCAGGCCTCGGCCACCCGGGTGTGGAAGGGGAAGGCGAGCCGGACCGGGGCGTCGATCAGCTGCCAGCCCTCGGTCTCGTCGGTGGGCACCGAGGGCGGCAGGTCGGCCAGGTCCTGGGCGGGCAGCAGGGCGAAGAGGCAGATGAAGCCGCCGGCGCTGTCGGAGTCGGTGGCGACCAGGGTGACGTCGTCCGCGTCGGCCTTGATCCCGGTCTCCTCGCGCAGCTCGCGCACCGCCGCCTGCTGCCAGCTCTCGCCGTAGTCGACGTAGCCGCCGGGCAGGGCCAGCAGGCCGTAGCCGGGCTCGATGGTGCGGCGGATCACCACCAGGCTCCGGCCGCCGTCGGGGCGGTTGACCGGGAGCAGGCTCACCGTGACCGGCAGCGGGTTGCGGTAGCTGATCTCGCCGCAGCCCACGCAGGTGCGCGGCCAGCCGGTGGTGCCGGCGGGGTAGGCGGCGCCGCACCAGTGGCAGTGCGCCCAGGGGCCGAACGTGGCGGGGCGGCCCTGCGTGGCAGCCTGGTCAGTGGTCATGGGGTGGATGGTAGTCCGGGGGGCGGGGCCGGGGGCTACGGTTTCGGGCAGCGGCGGGGGCGGTCGGGGCGGTGGCGCGACAGGAGGTGGTGGCGGTGGACTTCGCGCAGGCGCTGGCTGCCGGGCCGCTGGTGCTGGACGGCGGGCTGTCGAACCAGCTGGTCGCCGCCGGTCACCGGTTGGACGACGACCCGCTCTGGTCGGCCCGGCTGCTGCTGGACGACCCCGAGGCGCTGGTGGCCGCGCACGGCGCCTACTACGCGGCCGGGGCGCAGGTGGTGATCACCGCCAGCTACCAGGCGAGTTTCGCGGGGTTCGCCCGGCGCGGCGTGGGTCGGCGCGGGGCGGCCCGGTTGCTGGGCGAGAGCGTGGCGCTGGCGCGGCGGGCGGCGGCGGGCGAGCCGGGTCGGTGGGTGGCGGCGTCGGTCGGCCCGTACGGCGCGGTGCTGGCGGACGGCTCGGAGTACCGCGGGCGGTACGGGGTGGGCGCGGCCGAGCTGGAACGGTTCCACCGGCCGCGGATCGAGGCGCTGGTGGCGGCCGCGCCCGACGTGCTGGCGCTGGAGACGGTGCCGGACGTCGAGGAGGCGCGGGCGCTGGTCCGTGCGGTGCGCGGGCTGGCGGTGCCCGTGTGGCTCAGCTACACCGTGGCGGGCGGGCGCACCCGGGCGGGGCAGCCGTTGGCGGAGGCGTTCGCGGTGGCCGCCGAGGCACCGGAGGTGGTGGCGGTCGGGGTGAACTGCTGCGCGCCCGAGGAGGTGGGCGAGGCGGTGCGGGTGGCCGCGGCGGTGACCGGGAAGCCGGTGGTGGCGTACCCGAACAGTGGGGAGCGCTGGGATCCGGCCGACCGGGCGTTCCGCGGTGCGGGCCGGGGGCCGGCGGACTTCGCGCCGCCGTGGGTGGCGGCCGGGGCCCGGCTGGTGGGCGGCTGCTGCCGGGTCGGCCCGGCGCAGATCGCGCAGCTGAGCGAGCGGCTCGCCGCGCGGCACCGCTGAGCCGCCGTCGCCGAGCCGGCGGCGCGGTCCCGAGCGGCCGTGGGACCGGCCGGCGAGACGGGAGCGGGACGGGCGGCAACATCGGGTAGAACGGCCGAGAACCGGTGGGCGACGTGCAAGGCCGCGGGTGCGCCTGGCAGACTCGGCACCGATGCTTCGCAGTCGACATGACCACGAACTGTGCGACATTGTCGAACGACAGCTTTGAACAGCGTGCCAGACTTGCCAGTGGAGGTCCTCATGCCCGGCCCGATCCAGTCGCTCTCCCGGGCCGCCGCCATCATGCGTCTGCTGGCCGGCGGCGAGCGCCGGCTCGGCCTCTCCGAGGTGGCCACCTCGCTCGACCTGGCCAAGGGCACCGCGCACGGCATCCTGCGCACGCTGCAGCAGGAGGGCTTCGTCGAGCAGGACCCGGAGAGCGGCAAGTACCAGCTGGGCGCCGAACTGCTGCGGCTCGGCCAGAGCTACCTGGACGTGCACGAGTTGCGGGCCCGCGCCCTGGTCTGGGCCGACGACCTGGCCCGGGCCAGCGGCGAGACGGTCTACCTGGGCGTGCTGCACCAGCGCGGGGTGCTGATCGTGCACCACGTCTTCCGGCCCGACGACACCCGCCAGGTGCTGGAGGTGGGGTCGATGCACCCGTTGCACAGCACCGCGCTCGGCAAGGTGCTGCTGGCCTACGACCCGGTGGCCCGGGGCGAGTTGGGCGACGGTCCGCTGGAGGCGTACACCCCGCGGACGCTGACCGGCCTGGAGGACGTCGACGCCGAGTGCGCGCTGATCCGCGAGCGCGGCTGGGCCGACGCCATCGAGGAGACCTGGGAGGGGGTGGCCTCGATCGGCGCGCTGATCCAGGACCGGCGGCGCAACCCGGTCGGCGCGGTCTGCGTGAACGGCGCGGTGGAGCGGGTCTGCGAGGACGGCTTCGTGCGGCCGCAGCTGGTCGCCTCGGTGCGCGACGCAGCCCGGGCGATCTCCCGCGACCTGGGCGCCGGGCGGTTCTGAGCGCCCGCCGCGAGGCACGGACGGAGCCCGGGCGAGCACCCGGCCAAGGACACCGGACGGTTACCGAGGGTGGGCAGACTTCCTGTCCACCCTCGGTGTTTTGTCCGTATATCCACCTGTTCGATTGGTAGCTTCGCCGCACCGGAGGCCGCCCGGACGAGGGGAGGGTCACAGGGAGGTCACCTGGCCTTGACGTAGCAGCTGCAAAGCGGAAAACTCCCGCATAGCGGTCGACAATGTCGAACGGTGGTTGTCGGAAGTACCGGGTAGCACCCACTCCTCCGCCCACCGGTCGTCCCCCACCGCAGGGCCGCCTCCCGGGGACGGGAGGCACGCACCCGCCACGGTCTCCCCCCGCCGTGGCTCTCCCCCACCGCCTGCCACGGGCTCGACCCACTAGGCACCGGCCATATGGACAAAGGAGTCTTTGTGTCCGCCATCTCGAACGGCGATGTCTTCGTCGGCGAAACGCTCGGCACGGCCGCGCTGATACTCCTCGGTGGCGGCGTCTGCGCTGCCGTCACGTTGAAGAAGTCCAAGGCCCAGAACGCGGGCTGGCTCGCCATCACCTTCGGCTGGGGCTTCGCGGTGATGGTCGCCGCGTACATGGTCGGCCCCAAGTCCGGTGCCCACCTGAACCCGGCGGTCACCCTGGCCCTCGCCGTCAAGAGCGGCGACTGGAGCCAGGTGCCCCTCTACATCGGCTCCCAGCTGCTCGGCGCGATGATCGGCGCCGCACTCGTCTGGGTGACCTACCTCGGCCAGTTCCAGGCCAACGAGGAGCCCACCCTCGGCATCTTCTCGACCGGCCCCGAGATCCGGAACCCGATCCAGAACCTGCTCACCGAGATCATCGCGACCATGGTGCTCTGCCTGGCGATCCTCACCCAGGGCCTCAACAACAACGGCCTCGGCCTGAGCACGATCGGCGTGCTGATCACCTCGTTCACCGTGGTCGGCATCGGCCTCTCGCTCGGCGGCCCGACCGGGTACGCCATCAACCCGGCCCGCGACCTCGGCCCGCGCATCGTCCACTCGCTGCTGCCGATCCCCAACAAGGGCGGCTCGGACTGGAACTACGCCTGGATCCCGGTGGCGGGTCCGGTCATCGGCGGCCTGCTCTCCGGTCTGCTCTACAAGGGCCTGTTCTAAGCGGCCTGTTCCGACCGGAACCGGGCACGATCCCCCAGCACCAAGCCTCCCCACCCACCCCTCAGAGCCGAGGATCCAGACTGATGACCGCGAACTACATCGCCGCGATCGACCAGGGCACCACCTCCAGCCGCTGCATCATCTTCGGCGCGGACGGCCGGATCGTCTCCGTCGACCAGCAGGAGCACCGCCAGATCTTCCCCCAGCCCGGCTACGTCGAGCACGACGCCGCCGAGATCTGGACCCGCGTGCAGTCCGTGGTCCGCGGCGCCCTGGAGAAGGCGAACCTGACCAAGGACGACATCCGCGCGATCGGCATCACCAACCAGCGCGAGACCACCGTGCTGTGGGACAAGAACACCGGCGAGCCGGTGCACAACGCGCTGGTCTGGCAGGACACCCGCACCGAGGGCCTCTGCCGCGAGCTGGGCCGCAACGTGGGCCAGGACCGCTTCCGCCGCGAGACCGGCCTGCCGCTGGCCAGCTACTTCGCCGGCCCGAAGATCCGCTGGCTGCTGGACAACGTCGAGGGCCTGCGGGAGCGCGCCGAGGCCGGCGACATCCTGTTCGGCACCATGGACACCTGGGTGATCTGGAACCTCACCGGTGGGGTCGACGGCGGCAAGCACGTCACCGACGTGACCAACGCCAGCCGCACCATGCTGATGAACCTGCACACCCTGGCCTGGGACGAGAAGATCGCCGAGTCGATGGGCGTCCCGCTGCAGGTGCTGCCGGAGATCCGCTCCTCCGCCGAGGTCTACGGCGAGGCGGTCGGCGACCTGGCCGGCGTCCCGGTGGCCTCCGCGCTCGGCGACCAGCAGGCCGCGCTGTTCGGCCAGACCTGCTTCGACGAGGGCGAGGCCAAGTCGACCTACGGCACCGGCACCTTCCTGCTGCTGAACACCGGCGAGAAGGTCGTCAACTCCTACCACGGCCTGCTGACCACGGTCGGCTACCGGATCGGCGACCAGAAGCCGGTCTACGCCCTGGAGGGCTCGATCGCGGTCACCGGCTCGCTGGTGCAGTGGCTGCGCGACCAGCTCGGCATCATCTCGACCGCGGCCGAGATCGAGACCCTGGCCAACACCGTCGAGGACAACGGCGGCGCCTACTTCGTGCCGGCCTTCTCCGGCCTGTTCGCCCCGTACTGGCGCTCCGACGCCCGCGGTGTGATCGCCGGCCTGACCCGGTACGTCACCAAGGGCCACCTGGCCCGCGCCGTGCTGGAGGCCACCGCCTGGCAGACCCGCGAGGTGGTCGACGCGATGGAGAAGGACTCCGGCGTCACGCTGACCGCACTCAAGGTGGACGGCGGCATGACCTCGAACAATCTGCTCATGCAGAACATCGCCGACGTGCTGGACGCCCCGGTCGAGCGCCCGTTCGTGGCCGAGACCACCGCGCTGGGCGCCGCCTACGCCGCCGGCCTGGCCGTCGGCTTCTGGAACGACCTGGACACCCTGCGGGCCAACTGGCACCGCGCCGCCGAGTGGACCCCGCGGATGGACGAGGCCACCCGGGAGCGCGAGTACAAGAAGTGGCTCAAGGCCGTGGAGCGCACCATGGGCTGGGTGGAGGAGGACGACCAGCCGGAAGGCTGAGCCGTCAGCCGGCCGGGGCAATGACGCCCCGGCCGGCACACGAGTTTTCCCCGGCCTCCCGAGGCCGACCGCACTTCGAGAGGAGACCCGGCGCCGCCCGCACCGCGGCCCGGAACACACACCATGGCAACCATCCCGACCCTGGGCGCCGAGCGCACCCCCGGCCGCACCGCTTCCCGCGCCGAGACCCGTGAGCTGCTGGGCAAGGCCACCTACGACCTGCTGGTGATCGGGGGCGGCATCCTCGGCACGGCCGTCGCCTGGACCGCCTCGCAGGCCGGCCTCAAGGTCGCCATGGTGGACGCGGGCGACTTCGCGGGCGCCACCTCCAGCGCCTCCTCCAAGCTGGTCCACGGCGGTCTGCGCTACCTGCAGACCGGCGCGGTCAAGCTGGTGGCGGAGAACCACAAGGAGCGCCGGGCGCTGGCCACCGACGTGGCCCCGCACCTGGTCAACCCGCTGACCTTCTTCGTCCCGGTCTACAAGGGCGGCCCGCACAGCGCGCCCAAGCTGGGTGCCGGTGTCTTCCTCTACTCGGCGCTCTCCGCCTTCCGCGACGGCATGGGCCGGGTCTCCACGGCCGCGCACGCCGCCCAGCAGGTGCCGGCGCTGCGCACCGAGGGCCTGCGCTCGGTCGCGGTCTACGGCGACCACCAGATGAACGACTCCCGGGTCGCCGTGATGACCGTGCGCGCCGCGGTGGACGCCGGCGCCGTGGTGCTCAACCACGCCGAGGTCACCGGTCTGCGCTTCACCGGCACCCGGGTGACCGGCGCCGAGCTGAAGGACCGGCTGGACGGCACCGAGTTCGGCGTCGACGCCCGCCTGGTGCTGAACGCGACCGGCCCGTGGGTCGACCACCTGCGCCGGATGGAGGACGCCGGCGCCGCGCCGAGCATCCGCCTCTCCAAGGGCGCCCACGTGGTCGTCAAGCGCCGCTCGCCGTGGCGCGCCGCGCTGACCATCCCGATCGACAAGTACCGGGTCTCCTTCGCCATCCCGTGGGAGGACCACGTCCTGCTCGGCACCACCGACGAGGAGTACACCGGTGACCCGCGCGACGTGCGCGCCACCGAGGCCGACGTGGACCAGATCCTCGGCGAGGCCGGCCACGCGATCCGCGACGAGCACATCGACCGCGACCTGATCACCTACTCCTTCGCCGGCCTGCGGGTGCTGCCCGGCGGCCCCGGCGACACCGCCGCCGCCAAGCGCGAGACCGTGGTGACCGAGGGCCGCGGCGGGATGCTGTCGGTGGCCGGCGGCAAGTGGACCACCTACCGCCACATCGGCCGCACCGTGCTGGAGAAGCTGGCCCACGTGCGCGGCGCCGGCATCGGCGAGGACATCTCGCCGATCGCCCCGACCGTGCCGCTGCCCGGCGTCGGCGCGCCCAACGCGGTGGCGCACCGCCTGCTGGTGGACCGCGAGCCCGGCTCCCGGATGGAGCCGCTGGTGGCCAAGCACCTGGCCAGCCACTACGGCACCCTCTCCTTCGACATCTCCCGCCTGATCGCCGAGGACCCGGCGCTGGGCGAGCCGATCCACCCGGACGGCCCGGACGTCTGGGCGCAGGTCGCCTTCGCCGCGGACAACGAGTGGGCCTACACCCCCGACGACGTGCTGCGCCGCCGCACCACCATGACGGTGCGCGGCCTGGACACTCCGGAGATCCGCCAGCAGGTGGCGGACTTCCTGGCGAAGCGTCAGCAGGGCTGAGTCTGTTGACTCGCTGAAGGGCGGTCACCCCGTGAAGGGGTGGCCGCCCTTCGTCTACTCTCGGAGCCGACCGGTTCCCCCCTTTCCAGGAGGCATCCCCGACGTGACCAGGCCACCGCTTCCGCACGACTTCCAGCGCCCCGTCCCGGGCATCACCGTGAGCAGCACCGACCTGACCGACGGCGGCGTGCTGCCCGACGCCCAGGTGCTGGCGTTCGGTGACACCTCGCCGCAGCTGAGCTGGTCGGACTTCCCGGCGGAGACCAAGAGCTTCGCGGTCACCTGCTTCGACCCGGACGCGCCGACCGGCAGCGGCTGGTGGCACTGGGTGGTCTTCGACATCCCGGCCGACGTCACCGCGCTGCCGACCGGCGCGGGCACCGGGGAGTTCGTCGGCCTGCCGGCCGGGGCGATCCAGGCCCGCAACGACTACGGCACCAAGAACTTCGGCGGCGCGGCCCCGCCGCCCGGGCACGGCCCGCACCGCTACGTCTTCTCGGTGACCGCGGTGGGCGTGGAGAAGCTGGGCCTGGACTCGGAGACCTCGGCGGCGGCGATCGCGGCCACCGCCGGCTTCCATGCGGTCGGCCGGGCGACGATCATGGCGACCTACGAGAACACCGGCGACTGACGCTCCGGCCCGGCGGCCGGGTCGCGCGGCTCAGACCAGCCGCGGGACCCGGCGCGCCGGCGGCGGCAGTTGCTCGTCCGCCGCCCGGAAGGGGTGCAGCGCCGCGCGGCCGGCCGGTGCGCGGACGGCGGCGGCCAGGCGGGCCGGGAGCACCACGGTGAGCAGCAGTCCGCGCCCGTCGAAGCCCTCGACCAGCCAGGACACCCAGGGCAGCGGGAGGTTGCCGGTCGGGCCGAAGAAGACCGGCCGCTCCCCCTCGAAGCGCAGCCCGTACACCCCGGTGCGGCACCAGCTGGAGAGGGTGAAGGTCTTGCGCGCCGGGTCGAAGCCGAGCGGCACGCATGCGCGTAGGCGGTCCGGGCCGAGCGCGGCCAGGAAGCTGCGGCTGGCCCGCAGGCTCAGCTGGCTGGTGGTGAAGTCGGCCACCGCGGCGCGGATCGCTGCGGCGAACGCGGCCGGCGACTGCCCCGGCGCGGCGGGCAGGTGGACCTCGCCGAGCAGGTTGCCGAGCACGCCGGGCGGGACGCCCAGGAAGCGGCGCAGGTTGACCGGCATGGTCAGGTACTGCTCGTCGGGGTTGTCGTCCAGCGCGCGCAGGGTGGTCATGACGTGGGCGGTGAGGGCGTCGTTGACGGAGAGTCGGGTGCCGGCGGCGGCCTCGAAGGCGGCGCGGGTGCGGGCGGCTTCGGCGTCGGTGAAGTAGAGCTGCACGGTGCGGTTGGCCAGGGCGGCCCGGTCCACTTCTCGGGCCAGGCGGGCGGCATCGGCGGGGTCCGGCAGGCGGAAGCCCGGGCGGCCGCAGTCGGTGCGCGGCAGCACGGTGTCCAGGTAGGCGTCGCGGTCCTCGACCAGGACCGGTGCCGGCGGCTCGGTGCCCTCGACGGCGGCGGACCAGGCCTGGAGCAGCGTCGTGAAGGTCTGCACGTCACCGAGGGCGTGGTGCCAGGAGCAGCCGAGCACGGTGCCGCCGTCGGCCAGGTGGGTGAGCCGGACGGTGAGCAGCGGGTGGTCGCCGGTGCGGGCGGCGGCGGCCGGGACGTGGTCGACGTAGCCGGCGGCGGTCAGGGTGAGGCGGGCGAGCACCTCGGGGAGGGTGTCGGGGGCCTCGGCGGTGGTGAACGGGACGCCGGCGTCCGCGCAGACGATCTCCAGCCCGCCGCCGGTGGTGGTGCGCAGCCGGCCGGCGAAGATCGGGGCGAGCGCCAGGGCGCGGGCCAGGCCGGTGGCGAGGCGGTGCGGGGTGAGGCGGTGCGGGAAGCAGAGGACGACCGAGACCGCGAGGTCGGCCAGCATCAGGTCGGGCAGGCCGCAGCGCACGGTCGGGCCGGGGCCGCCGCCGGCTCGCACGGTGGTCGTGGTGGTGCTGTCGGCGCTCTCGTCCACGGTGCGGACCCCTGCTCCCCGTCGGCCGGTTGGGACCTCACTGGTCCAGACCTCTGCGAAGGACGATAGAGCAGGGGACGCGGCGGATCCAGGGCTCGGGGCCGCCCGCTCGGCTCAGTCGCCCGCGACCGGCGACAGGACGAACAGCGGGATCACCCGGTCCGTCCTCTTCTGGTACTCGGCGTAGTCCGGCCAGGCCTCGACGGCGCGGCCCCACCACAGCTCGCGCTCCTCGCCGGTGACCTCACGCGCCGTCATGTCCTGGCGGTGCGGCCCGTCCTGGAGCTCGACCAGCGGGCTGGCCAGCACGTTGTGGTACCAGGTCGGGTGGCTGGGCGCGCCGCCCTGCGAGGCCACCACGGCGTACCGGCCCTGGTGTTCCACCCGCATCAGCGGGGTCTTGCGGATCTTGCCGCTCCGGGCACCGAGGGTGGTCAGGATGACCACGGGCCTGCCCCGCATGGTGGTGCCGTCGGTGCCGCCGGAGGACTCGTAGAGCTCGACCTGGTCACGCACCCACTGGGCCGGGCTCGGCTGGTACTCACCGGTCAGAGGCATGGTGTATCCGTCCCATCGCTAGGCGCCGTCGGCCCCATCATTCACCAGATCCGGCCGCACCGGGGTGACCTCGCACCGCCCGTGGGTCAGGTAGCGTCACGATCATGACTGCCATCGCTGTGGATCAGGAACTCGTCGATGCCGCGATCGAGTTGGCGCGCACCCGGACCCCCGGGCGGGAGTGGTCCGGGGCGGCGGCGCTGCGGCTGGACGACGGGTCGATCGTGACGGGCATCGCGCCGGTGGCGCTGAACGGCGCGGTGCAGCTGTGCCACGAGACCGGGGCGATCTGCGAGGCCTTCAAGCGCGACCGGCGGGTGGTCGCCTCGGTCTGCGTGCTGCTGGCCGACCAGGGGCGCGGCTACTGGATCGTGGCCCCGTGCGGGGTCTGCCAGGAGCGGCTGTTCGCCTACGGCCCGCGGGTCGAGGTCGGCGTGCCGGAGGCCGCCGACCACCGGCGCTGGCGTTCGCTGCCGCTGTCCGAGCTGCAGCCGCACTGGTTCGCGCGGGTCTTCCCGGAGGACGGGTGGGGGTACCCGGCGGCGGAGTGACCGGGGGTCAGTCGGCCAGCCGCAGGTCCACGTAGCGGATGGTGTCGCCGGGCAGCAGGTAGCGCTCCAGCTCGGTGAAGCCGCGGGCGGCGGCGAACCGCAGGCCGTCGGTGTTGCTCTCCAGCACCACCGTCTCGATCGCCTCGGCGCCCAGCGCGCGGGCCCGGGCGAGGCCGGCGGTGTAGAGGGCGGTGCCGATCCCCTGCCCGCGGTGCGCGGGGAGCACCCGGGCGATCACCGTGGCGGTGCGGCCGTCGGGCTGCGGCGGGCGCACGGTGGAGCAGCCGACCAGGGTCGGGCCGAGGTGGGCGAGCTCCAGCCGGTGGCGGCCGACCCGCTCGCGGACGTCGGCGAGCGAGAGCGGGTCGGCCGGGATGATCGCGTTGTGCACCTCGCGCCACTCCTGGAGCACGGCGTCGGTGGCGGTGGCGGGATCGAGCGGGGTCAGGCGCAGGCCGGCGGGCGGCTGGAGGTCGGTCATCGCAGCAGGTAACCGGAGCGGTGTCCGCCGGGTCAACGGGATTTGCGGCGCCGGGCGCCGCCCGCCGTTCGCCGAGCCGGTCAGATCACCAGGCTCAGCGGCAGGATCAGGGCGATCGCCACCACCGAGATCACCGTCTCCATCACCGACCAGCTCTTCAGCGTCTGCCCCACGCTCATCCCGAAGTACTCCTTCACCAGCCAGAAGCCGGCGTCGTTGACGTGCGAGAGGAAGAGCGAGCCGGCGCCGACGGCCAGCACCAGCAGCGCCGAGTGGGTGGTGGACATGCCGGCGGCCAGCGGGGAGACGATGCCGGCCGCGGTGATGGTGGCGACGGTGGCGGAACCGGTGGCGAGGCGGATCAGCACCGCGATCAGCCAGCCGAGCAGCAGCACCGGGATGTGCAGCCGGCCGGCCCCGTGGCTGACCGCGTCCCCGACGCCGACGTCGACCAGGGTCTGCTTGAACCCGCCGCCGGCACCGACGATGAAGACGATGCCGGCGATCGGCCCGAGCGAGGCGCCGACCGACTCGGCGAGCCGGCTGCGGTCGAAGCCGGCCGCCCGGCCCAGGGTGACCATCGCCAGCAGCACCGCGGCCAGCAGGGCGATCAGCGGGGAGCCGACGAAGTCGAGCACCCGCTGCGCCTCGGCCCTGGGGTCGTCCACCGCCACGTCGGCCAGCGCCTTGCCCAGCATCAGCGCCACCGGCAGCAGGATGGTGGCGAGCACCGCGGCGAAGGAGGGGGCCGGGCCGGTGCGCTCGGGGGCGGTCGAGGTGGGCCGGGGCGGGGTCAGCGGGCCGACCCAGCGCTCGGCGACCCTGGCGAAGAGCGGGCCGGCGATGATCAGCGTGGGCACCGCGATCAGCAGGCCGAGCGCCAGCGTCACGCCGAGGTCGGCCTTCAGCGCGTCGACCGCGACCAGCGGGCCGGGGTGCGGCGGTATCAGCCCGTGCAGCACGGAGAGGCCGGCCAGGGCCGGGAGGCCGACCCGGATCACCGGAACGTCGCCGCGCCGGGCGACCAGCAGCACGATCGGGATCAGCAGCACCACGCCGATCTCGAAGAAGAGCGGCAGCCCCAGCACCGCCGCGATCAGCGCCATCGCCCACGGCAGCAGTCGGGTGCTGGAGCGGGCCAGCACGGTGTCCGCGATGATGTTCGCCCCGCCGGAGTCGGCGAGCAGCCGGCCGAGCATCGCGCCCAGCCCGATCAGCAGGCCGACGCTGGTCACGGTGGCGCCGAAGCCGCTCGAGAAGCTGGTCATCAGCTGGTCGAAGGGTGCGCCGGCGAGGGCGGCGAGCAGGCCGGAGCCGACCGTCAGGGCGAGGAAGGGGTGCAGCTTCAGCTTGCTGATCGCCAGCACGATCAGGCCGATGACGAGCAGCGTGGCGAGCAGCAGGCGCCCGTCGCTGTGGGTGTGCGGGAGTCCGGCGGCCAGGATCCGGTCGGCGGGCGGCAGGTGGGGGGTCACTCGGGGTCTCCATGGACGGGCCGCAGCAGCGCGACGGCCAGCTCGACGAGTTCGTGGGGGTGGTGCGCGCCGAGCTCCAGCACGACGCCGTGCTCGTCGGGTCCGAGCGGTTCGAGGGCGGCGTACTGGGAGTCGAGCAGCGAGGGCGGCATGAAGTGCCCGGTGCGCAGCGCGAGGCGGCCGGCGACCAGGCGTCGGCTGCCCGCCAGGTGCAGGAAGAAGGTGTCCGGACTGCCGGTCCGCAGCACCTCGCGGTAGGCCCGCCTGAGCGCGGAGCAGGTGACCACGCCGCCGCTGCCCGCCGCGGCCCGCGCCCGCAGCCAGCCGGCCAGCGCCTGCAGCCAGGGGGCGCGGTCGGCGTCGTCCAGCGGGATGCCGGCGGTCATCTTGGCGATGTTGGCGGCGGGGTGGAAGTCGTCGGCCTCGGCGCAGGGGAGGCCGAGGCGTTCGGCGAGCAGCTGCGCGACGGTCGTCTTGCCGACGCCCGAGACGCCCATCACCACGACCAGTGGCCGCGCGGCCGGTCGCTGGGGGGCGGTCGGCTGGTTCTCGGCGCTGAGAGCCATGGGCGGTGCTCCTGGTGGTCCGGGCTGCGGCCCGCTGGCCGCGCTGACGTCACTATGGCGTCAAAGGTATGACCTATTCAAGAGCGCGACATCAAATCGTCATACTTATCAACCTGTCGACGGCAACCTTTACGACACGCGTCACCTCCAGTCACAAATCAGACACACATAGTCACCAGACGTGTACGAATGGCAGTGCGTTCGAGCAGCGGGCTCGACCCACACCAGGAGGAACCGCAACGATGCTCCGTGTCCTGACCTCGCCGAAGACCTGGGCCGCCGCCACTGCCGTCGCCCTGGCGCTCGCCCCCGCCGCCCCCGCGATGGCCGCGAACACCGCGATCGGCCACCGCGCCGGCGCCGTCCCGCCGACCATGGTGCTCGACTTCAACGGCACCAACGACGAGGCGAGCACCGGCTCCACGGTCGGCACCGGCTTCGGCGGCAGTGCCACCGTCAAGGACTCCAACGGCAACAAGATCGCCACCGCCTACGACCAGTGCGACAAGGACTCGGTCACGCCGGCCTCGGTGACCGTCTTCTGCGCCGGTCAGATCGTCTTCAACGGCAGCAGCGACCAGATCGCCTTCCAGGTCGTCGCACCGATCCAGGACCCGAAGACCGCGAAGTACCCGCTGGAGTTCAACGGCGTGGTCACCGGCGGCACCGGGCAGTACGAGGGCCTGACCGGCGAGATCCACTTCACCAACACCTCGCTGGCCACCTACGTGATCAGCTTCGGCTGAGTCAGCGGCGCACCGCGGGGCGGGAGTTGCCGACGGCACCGGTGGCTCCCGCCCCGGGTCGTCCGGGCGGCCCGGTGCGGTCCCTTAGGCTGAACCAATGGAGATCCAGGGACTGCCCGGCAAACTGCTCGCCGAGTTGGGACCGGCCATCGCCGGCGGCGAGCTGCCCGAGGGGGCGGTGCTGCGGATCGAGGAGCTGGAGGCCCGGTTCGGCGTCTCGCGCACGGTGGTGCGGGAGGCGGTGCGGATCCTGGAGTCGATGCGGCTGGTGGCCTCCAAGCGGCGGATCGGGATCACCGTGCTGCCCAGGCGGGACTGGGACGTCTTCGACCCGCTGGTGATCCGCTGGCGGCTGGCCGGCGCCGACCGGGCCGCGCAGCTGCGCTCGCTGGGCTCGCTGCGGGTGGCCGTCGAGCCGGCCGCGGCCGCGCTCGCCGCGCAGTACGCCAGCCCCGACGAGTGCCGCGAACTGAGCGCGCTGGCCGTGGAGTTGACGGTCACCGCGCGGGCCATGGACCTGACCGCCTTCCTGCAGCACGACATCGCCTTCCACGCCACCGTGCTGCGCGCCTCCGGCAACGAGATGTTCGCGCACCTGGGCGACACGGTGGGCGCGGTGCTGACCGGGCGCACCGAGCACAAGCTGATGCCGCGCCAGCCGCGGGCGTACGCGCTGCAGCTGCACCGCGAAGTGGCGGAGGCGATCTGCGCGGGCGCGCCGGACCGGGCCGAGCAGGCGATGCGCACCATCGTGACCGGCGCGCTGCAGGAGCTGGCCGCCGAGTTGGGCTGAGGGCGGCGGCTGCCCGCACCCCGATCGTGACGTTTGTCCCCGGCGGCCAGGGGCAGGCAGGGGGGCGAGGGGCGGACGGGTCCGCCCCGGCCAGGTTCAGTTTCCCGGGGGTTGGCGCCGATGGCCGCTGCACGCAGACGGATGCCGGACGAGGTGCGGGCCGCGGCCGTGCGCACCGTGGTCTTCCTGGCCTTCACGCTGGTCAGCCTGTCCGTGGCCACGCTGGCCTCGTTCGCCCACGCCCGGAAGGCGCTGACGCTGATGCTACTGGTCAGCGGGATCGGGGTGTTCGGGATCGTCTGGTGCCTGCTGGAGATCGTGATCTCGCGGCAGATCGCCGCGCAGCGCCGTCGCGGCCCCGGGTACGACTCGCCGCGCGCGGTCAGCCGCCCGTCCCCCCGCTGAACGGGCGGCACTGAACGGGCGGCCGACCTGGCGGGGCCGGTACTGCCGGCCCCGCGTCGCCGCGTTCAGCCGCGGATGCCGATCGCGCCGGCGTACTGGGACGGCCAGCGGCGCTCGGCAGCCAGCTCGCGCGCCGCGTACTGCGCGAAGTACGGGTTGCGCAGCAGTTCGCGCCCGAGCAGCACCGCGTCGGCGCGCCCGTCGGTGAGGATCTGCTCCGCCTGCGCGGCCTCGGTGATCAGGCCGACCGCGGCGACCGGCAGACCGGTGGCCTGGCGGACCTGCTCGGCGAACGGCACCTGGAAGCCGGGTGCGGCCGGGATCCGGGCATCGGGGACCAGACCGCCGGTGGAGACGTCCAGCAGGTCGATGCCGACGGCCCACAGCTCCTTGGCCAGCCGGACGGTGTCCTCGCCGGTCCAGCCCTCGCGCTCGTCCTCGGCGTTCTCGGTCAGCCAGTCGGTGGCCGAGGTGCGGAAGAAGACCGGCAGGTCCTGCGGCCAGACCGCGCGGACCGCGGCGGCGACCTCCAGCGCGAAGCGGATCCGGTTCTCGAAGGAGCCGCCGTAGGCGTCGGTGCGGTGGTTGCTCTGCGGGGAGAGGAACTCGTGGATCAGGTAGCCGTGGGCGCCGTGCACCTCGACCACCTGGAAGCCGGCCGCCAGCGCCCGCTTCGCCGCGTCGGCGAAGGCCTGGACGATCTCGCCGATCTGCTCGACGGTGAGCGCATCCGGGTCCGGGTGGTCGCCGAACGGCTCGCCGCTCGGGGCGACGGTGCGCCAGCCGCCCTCGTGCTCCGGGACCGCCTGGCCGCCCACCCACGGGGAGCGGGTGGAGGCCTTGCGGCCGGCATGCGCGAGCTGGATGCCGGGCACCGTGCCGTAGCCCTTGAGCGCGGCGGTGATCCGGGCCAGCGCCTCCTGCTGGCGCTCGTTCCACAGGCCGAGGTCCATGGCGCTGATCCGGCCCTCGGGGGCGACGGCCGTGGCCTCCACCAGGATCAGGCCGGTGCCGCCGGCGGCCCGGCTGGTCAGGTGGGTGAAGTGGAAGTCGGTGGCCACGCCGGTCTCCGGCCCCTCGGTGGCGGCCGAGTACATGCACATCGGGGCCATCCAGACCCGGTTCGGAATGGTGAGCTCGCGCAGCGTCATGGGCTCGAACAGGGCAGACACGACCGACTCCTCGCGGTAAGCGGACTGGCTTGATACGAGAGGGATCGTACTACGAGGCTCTTCGTAGTACGAGAGGTGACGTACTACGAGGATTTCCGTAGTACGACCTTCACCGTAGTACGAGGAGCGCCGTACCATGGGCGGATGATCGACGACGCCGACCAGCGGCTGCCCGAGCCCGCCACCGCCGACATCCGCCTGGTGGGCGTGCTGCACGCGCTGGCCGACCCGGTGCGGCTGCGGATCGCGCGCGAGCTGGCCGCCGGCCACGAGCTGATGTCCTGCATCGCCTTCAGCCTGCCGGTCAGCAAGTCGACCAGCACCCACCACTTCCGGGTGCTGCGCGAGGCCGGGGTGATCCGCCAGTACCGGCGCGGCACCGCCCGGCTCAGCTCGTTGCGCCACGACGACCTGGCGGCGCGCTTCCCCGGGCTGCTGGACCGGGTGCTGGCGGCGGCCGAGGCGGAGCTCGCGCAGCAGCCGGCGGCCGCCGAGGCCGGGCCCAAGGCGGAGACCGAGACCGAGGCTGAGGCGGAGACCGACACCGGGACCACACAGCAGACCGCCGGTCAACCCGAGCTTGACGATATCGACGTCTGACGCTGCCGACTCGCCCACCTTCGAGTGACGCTTTGGGCGTGCCGCGTAACCCACTGGTACCCCTGTGCGCTGTGATTTCCCTGCGCATCCGCGCGGCCCTGTCCGCGCTCGCCCTCGCCTTCCTGACCGTGCCGACCCCTGCCCAGGCGCAGCCCGCCGACCTGGGCGCCCTGCTACACCTGGCGGTCCGCAACGACACCACCGGTGCCACCGAGCGGGTCGACCTGCTCTGCGCCCCGGACGGCGGCACCCACCCCGATCCGGCGGCCGCCTGCGCCGCCATCGCGGCGGCCGACGGTGACCTGGACCAGCTGCGCGGCGACCCGGGCGTGCTCTGCAACAACCTCTACCAGCCGGTAACCGCCTTCGCCCACGGCTTCTGGTTCGGCACCACGGTCGCCTGGTCGCGCCACTTCGCCAACCCCTGCGGACTGCGCACCAGGACCGACCCGGTCTTCCGGTTCTGACCCTCCGTGATAGCCACCACCCGCCCGCCGCACCGGTCGCCGGCGTCACCCGGACGCCGCAGCACACCGGGCGCCACGCCCGGAGCAGGCCTACCGTGTGGACTGGGTCACATCGCAAAATCCGACCTGACGGACCGTCAACTTGAATGACGGTCCGTCAGAACCTGTGCAGGGCAAGGGCCGTCAAAACTGACGGCATGTCAGATCTGGCCCAAGATCGGCCAGTTGGGCGCACCGGGCCACGGAGGCACCCTCGTCGTTTCGCTCCGCAGCGGTCTACCATCGATCGGGTTGTTTGCGCTCCGGGCCGGAGCCGAGCCCCCGAACAAGCGGATCATCGCAGGTCACCGGGGGTCTGGTGCGGCCCGGGCGGGGGACCAGGGATGAGGATCCGGATGGCTGTCATGATGCAGACCAGTACCGAGAGTGACCAGCACGAGCCGGTCGCTCCGCGCAGCGTGCCCGCACTCTTCGGGGTCGGCAGCGGCGCCGCCCCGGCGCCGCGGACCCTGGTGGAGGTCCTCGCGGCCGCCGCCCAGGCCCACCCGCAGGAACCGGCGCTGGACGACGGCCACACCCAGCTCAGCTACCGCGCGCTGCTCACCGAGGTCGAGGCGGTCCGCCGCCGGCTGGCCGCCGCCGGGGTCGGCCTCGGCGACCGGGTCGGCATCCGGGTCCCGTCCGGCACCAACGAGCTCTACGTCGGCATCCTGGCCACCCTGGCCGCCGGCGCCGCCTACGTCCCGGTGGACGCCGAGGACCCGCAGGAGCGCGCCGACCTGGTCTTCGGCGAGGCCGAGGTGACCGCGGTGCTCGGCGCGGACGGCGAGCTGACCGTGCTGCGCCCCGGCAGCGGGCAGGCCGGGCCGCCCACCCCCGACCACGACGCCTGGATCATCTTCACCTCCGGCTCCACCGGCAAGCCCAAGGGCGTGGCCGTCACCCACCGCAACGCCGCCGCCTTCGTGGACGCCGAGGCCGCGCTCTTCCTCCAGGACGAGCCGATCGGCCCGGGCGACCGGGTGATGGCCGGCCTCTCGGTCGCCTTCGACGCCTCCTGCGAGGAGATGTGGCTGGCCTGGCGGTACGGCGCCTGCCTGGTGCCGGTCCCCCGCTCCCAGGTGCGCGGCGGCGCCGACCTCGGCCCGTGGCTGGCCGAGCAGGAGATCACCGTGGTCTCCACCGTGCCCACGCTGGCCGCGCTCTGGCCGGCCGAGTCGCTGGGCGACGTCCGGCTGCTGATCTTCGGCGGGGAGGCCTGCCCGCCCGAGCTGGCCGAGCGCCTGGTCACCGAGGGCCGCGAGGTGTGGAACACCTACGGCCCCACCGAGGCCACCGTGGTCGCCTGCGGCGCCCAGCTGACCGGCGAGGGCCCGGTGCGGATCGGCCTGCCGCTCGTCGGCTGGGAGCTGGCCGTGGTCGACGAGGCCGGGCAGCCGGTCCCGATGGGCGACAGCGGTCAGCTGGTGATCGGCGGGGTCGGCCTGGCCCGCTACCTGGACCCGGCCAAGGACGCCGAGAAGTACGCCCCGCTGCCCGCGCTCGGCTGGGACCGCGCCTACCGCAGCGGCGACCTGGTCCGGGCCGATGCCGAGGGCCTGGTCTTCCTGGGCCGCGCCGACGAGCAGATCAAGCTCGGCGGCCGGCGGATCGAGCTGGGCGAGGTGGACGCCGCCCTGCAGGCGCTGCCCGGCGTCCAGGGCGCCGCGGCCGCGGTGCGCACCGCGCGCGGCGGCAACCAGCTGCTGGTCGGCTACCTGGTCACCCAGGACGGCTTCGACCGGGAGGCGGCGGTGGCCCGGCTGCGCGCCGAGCTGCCCGCCGCCCTGGTGCCGCTGCTCACCGAGGTCGCCGAGCTGCCCACCCGCACCTCCGGCAAGGTGGACCGCAACGCGCTGCCCTGGCCGCTGCCCGAACTGGAGCAGAGCGGCCCGGGCGAGCAGCTCTACGGCACCGAGGCCTGGCTCGCCGAACAGTGGCGGGAGATCCTCGGCGTGCCGGTGGGCAGCGCCAAGGACGACTTCTTCGCGATCGGCGGCGGCAGCCTGGCGGCCGCCCGACTCGTCACCCTGCTGCGCACCCGCTACCCCGCGGTCGCGGTGCTCGACATCTACCAGCAGCCGGTGCTGCGCAAGCTCGCCCGGCACCTGGAGCGCTCGGCCGCCGACAGCGGCCCGGCGCGCGAGATCGCCCCCACCCCGACCCGGGCCAAGCTGCTCCAGCTGCTCCTGCTGCTGCCGCTGTTCACCCTGGTCGGCCTGCGCTGGACGGTCGCGCTGCTGGCGTTCGGCAACGTGCTGCACTGGTTCGGCGCCTACCCGTGGGCGCCCACCGCCTCCTGGTGGCTGGTGGCGGCCGGTGCCGCCGTGCTGTACAGCCCGCCCGGGCGGCTGGCCGTCGCGGCCGGCGGCGCCCGGCTGCTGCTGCGCGGGGTGACCCCGGGCAGCTACCCGCGCGGTGGCTCGGTGCACCTGCGCCTGTGGACGGCCGAGCGGCTGGCCGAGGCGAGCGGCGCCACCCAGCTGTCCGGCGCCTGGCTGGTCCGCTACGGGCAGGCGCTGGGCGCCAAGATCAGCAAGGAGGTCGACCTGCACGCGCTGCCGCCGGTCACCGGGCTGCTGAAGCTCGGCAAGGGCGCGGCGGTCGAGGCCGAGGTCGACCTGTCCGGCCACTGGCTGGACGGCGACCGCCTGGAGATCGGCGCGATCAAGATCGGCTCGGGGGCCATGGTGGGCACCCGCAGCATGCTCTTCCCCGGGGCCAAGGTGGGCAAGCGGGCCGAGGTCGCGCCCGGCTCCTCGGTCACCGGGCAGGTGCCGACCGGCCAGCGCTGGGGCGGCGCGCCCGCCGTCAAGCTGGGGCGGGCCGAGAAGGCCTGGCCGAAGCAGCGCCCGCCGCGCCGGCGGGTCTGGGCGGCCGCGTACGGCGTCGGCGGCCTCGGCCTGGCCCTGCTGCCGCTGCTCGCGGCGGCGCCCGCGCTGCTGGTCGCCGCGCAGTTCGTCGACCCCACCACCGGGCTCGGCGCGGCGCTGCGCGGCACGCTGCTCGCGGTGGTGCCGGCGGCCCTGGCCTTCGGCCTGACCTACGCGGCGCTGCTGGTCGGCGCGGTGCGCCTGCTCAGCCTGGGCCTGCACCCCGGCCACCACCCGGTGCACAGCCGCCAGGGCTGGCAGGCCTGGACGGTCAGCCAGCTGATGGACCTGGCCCGGGAGACCCTCTTCCCGCTCTACGCCGGCCTGATCACCCCGTTCTGGCTGCGGCTGCTCGGCATGAAGGTCGGCCGCCGCGTCGAGGCCTCGACCGTGCTCGCGCTGCCCAGCCTCACCACCGTCGGCGACGGCGCCTTCCTGGCCGACGACACCCTGATCGCCCCCTACGAGTTGGGCGGTGGCTGGCTGCGGATCGGCCCCTCCGAGGTCGGCCGCCGCGCCTTCCTGGGCAACTCCGGGATGACCGCGCCCGGCCGCGCGGTGCCCGACCGTGGCCTGGTCGGGGTGCTCTCGGCCACCCCGAAGAAGGCCAAGAAGGGCAGCTCCTACCTGGGTCTGCCGCCGGTGAAGCTGCCCCGCTCGGCCGAGGACGGCGACCAGAGCCTGACCTACGACCCGCCGACCCACCTGCTCTGGGCCCGCGGCCTGGTCGAGCTGGCCCGGCTGCTGCCGGTGTTCTGCTCGGTGGCGCTGGGCGTGCTGACCGTCGCGGCGTTCTGCGCGCTGGGGCCGGCCGGTCCCGGGGCGGGCTTCGCCGGCGGCTCGGAGTGGCTGATGGCGCTGCTCTCCGGGGTGGTGCTGCTGGCCGCCGGGGCGCTGGCCTGCGCGGTCTCGCTGGCCGCGAAGTGGCTGCTGGTCGGGCGGTTCCGGGCGGTGGAGCGGCCGCTGTGGAGCTCCTTCGTCTGGCGCAACGAGCTGGCCGACACCTTCACCGAGGTGCTGGCGGTGCCGTGGCTGGTCGGCGCGGTGCCGGGCACGCCGGTGATGACGCTCTGGCTGCGCGGCCTGGGCGCCCGGATCGGGCGCGGCACCTGGTGCGAGAGCTACTGGCTGCCCGAGGCCGACCTGGTCACCCTGGGCGACGGGGTCAGCGTGAACCGGGGCTGCGTGCTGCAGACCCACCTCTTCCACGACCGGATCATGCGGATGGATAGTGTGGTGCTCCGCGAGGGTGCCACGCTGGGCCCGGGCGGGATCGTGCTGCCCGGCAGCACCGTCGGGGCGCGCAGCACGCTGGGGCCGGCCTCGCTGGTGATGCGCGCGGAGTCGGTGCCGGCCGACACCCGCTGGCTGGGCAACCCGATCGAGGCCTGGCAGGCGTGAGGCCTGGCAGGCTGGAACCTGACAGGGTGAGACCTGACAGGTTCGGGTCCGGCCCGGGGGAACCCGGCAGGGCGGGGCGCGTGGTGGACGGCGAGGAACGGGGAGCGGGCACAGCGGTGGGCAGCAAGCAGGTGGATCCGTACTTCCCCGACCACGGCGACCCCCGCTTCCGGGTGCACCGCTACGAGCTGACCCTGGACTACCGGCCCGGTCCCAACCGGCTGGCCGGCGCCGCCCGGATCGGCGCGCTGGCCGGGCCCGAGGCGCTGCGCGAGTTCGCGCTCGACCTGGCCGAGTTCCGGATCGGCCGGGTGCTGGTCGACGGCAAGGCCGCGCACTACACGCACCGCGGCGGCAAGCTGCGGATCCGGCCGGCCAAGACGCTGGCCGCCGGGGCCGCGTTCACCGTCGAGGTGCACTACAGCGGCAACCCCAAGCCGGTGCGCAGCCCGTGGGGCGGGCTCGGCTGGGAGGAACTGACGGACGGTGCGCTGGTGGCCAGTCAGCCGGTCGGCGCGCCCTCCTGGTACCCGTGCAACGACCGGCCCGCCGACAAGGCCTCCTACCTCGTCTCGCTGACCGCCCCCTCGCCGTACACCGTGGTCACCGGTGGCCGGCTGCTCACCCGGACCACCCGGGCCAGCAGCACCACCTGGGTCTACGAGCAGGCCGCGCCCACCTCCAGCTACCTGGTCGGGATAGCGGTCGGCAGCCTCGAGCGGGTCCTGCTGGTGGCCCCCGAGCCGGGCGCGGTGCCGCAGAGCGGGTACGTGCCACCGGTGCTGGTGCCGCAGTTCACCGGGGACTTCGGGCGGCAGCCGCAGATGATGCGGTTCTTCGAGGAGCTCTTCGGCCCGTACCCGTTCGACGAGTACCGGGTCGTGGTGGTCGACGAGGAGCTCGACGTCCCGGTCGAGGCGCAGGGCATGGCGGTCTTCGGCACCAACCACGTGGACGGGGTGCGCGGCTCGGAGCGGCTGGTCGCGCACGAGTTGGCGCACCAGTGGTTCGGCAACAGCGTCACCGTCGCGGACTGGCGGCACATCTGGCTCAACGAGGGCTTCGCCAAGTACGCGGAGTGGCTCTGGGCCGAGCACGCCGGTGGCCGCAGCGCCCAGGAGCACGCCGCGACCGCGCACCGGATGCTCGCCGGCCTCCCCCAGGACCTGCGGCTGGCCGACCCCGGTCGCAAGTCGATGTTCGACGACCGGCTGTACGAGCGCGGCGGCCTCGCGGTGCACGCGCTGCGGGTCGCCCTCGGCGAGACGGCCTTCCGCCGGATGCTGCGGGACTGGGCCACCGGCCGCCGCGGCGGCGTGGTGACCACGGCGGACTTCATGGCCCACGCCCAGCGCTACGCGGCGGCGGAGGCCGGCGGCGCGCTGGTCGAGCTCTTCGACGCCTGGCTGTTCGACGGCCCGCTGCCCGCGCTGCCGGTGCTCCCCGCCGGGCGGTCCGGCGGCGCGGAGTCCGCGGGCGGCGGGGGCGGCGAGAGCCGCGGCGGCGGCTTCTGGCGGGGCGTGGTCCGGCGCGCCTGAGCCGCGCTGGATTCCCCGGCTCCGCCCGGACCGGGCCAGGCGAGCCGGGCCAGGCGAGCCGGGCTAGGCGAGCCGCAGCACCCCGGGGGCCCGGTCCTCGAAGATCTCCAGCAGCCAGTCGAAGACCGTGGGGCCGCGGCCGGCGCGGGCGGCGGCGAGCTCGGCGGCGACCGCGGGGCGGTTGGTGGGGTGGCAGCGAGCCAGCCGCAGCTCCAACTGGCGGGCGGTCTCGGGGTGTCCGAGGTGCTCGCGGGAGACCTGGTGGTCGCGCCACTCGATGACGTAGTCGCCGTCGTCCGGCTGCCCGAAGCCGCCGCTCAGGCAGTCGGCGAAGGCGTCCAGGTTGCGCCCGAAGTAGCCGCCGGGGCCGTTGACCGCCTCGCCGATCACCCGCCAGAAGTCCTCCAGGGTGCGGATCCGGGTGCCGTCCAGCAGGTATGTCACCGTCACGGTGCTCACCCTACGTCGCCGGCCGGCCGGGGCGGGGCCGGGTCGGGGCTAGGGCCTGTCTTCAAACTCCCGTCGTCCGCCCGAAGGGCGGGCGGGGCGGCTCCCCCAGCCTGGCGGCTGGGAGGTGCCCCCACGGGTGCGTGCATCGGCGGCGCCGAGGATGGGGGTACCTCCCGGCCGAAGGCTGGGGGAGAGTCCATGCGGTGGGGGCACCTCCCGGCCGAAGGCTAGGGGCCATCGGCGACTGACGAGAAGCCGTCGAGGTGCGTGCCCCGGCATCGCCCCGCAGGCGGGAGGTCGAAGACAGGCCCTAGGCCAGGCCCTCGACCAGGTCGGCGGTGATCGCCCAGCGCTCGTGGTCGCGCCAGGCGCCGTCGATGAAGAGGAAGTCCGGTGAGAGGCCTTCCAGGCGGAACCCGAGGCTTCGCGCCAGCGCGATCGAACGGGTGTTGTCCGGCTGGACGTTGATCTCCAGTCGGTGCAGCTCCATGGTGGTGAACGCGTACCGGATGACCAGCTCGACGCCCTCCCGGACCAGGCCTCGACCGGCCACGAAGGCGCCGTAGCCGAGCGCGCCGCAGCGGAAGGCGCCGTGCACGATGTTGTTGATCGACACGTAGCCGGCCAGTTCGCCGGTCTCCGGCAGGCAGACCGCGAAGCCCTCGCGGACCGGTTCGGTGAGCCGCGCGTGGTAGGCGTCGTACGCCTCGTCGGTGGTGGGCGGGGCCAGCCAGGGGTGGTGCAGCGGGGCGTTCTCCCGGGCGAGGCGGGTGAACTGGGCGCGGTCCTCGGGGCGCAGCAGGCGGATCGCGACGCGGTCGCCCTGGGCAAGGTAGTCGGACATCCGATGATCGTATCGTCAGGGCCGCCGGGACCGCTTGGGCCGCTCAGAACCGGTTGAGCGGGCGGATGTCGGGCGCGACCGCCGAGTTGAGCTGCAGCAGCACGATCAGCGCCACGCTCAGGTAGGTGTTGACCATGCCCAGCGCCACCGAGACCGCGTAGAGCGCCTGGGCCACCACGATCCGCCGGCGCGCCGCGGCCACCAGGCCCTCCGGGGTGTCGGACCGGAAGAGCTTGGCCCGCTCGGCGTAGCGCAGCGCGCCGAGCAGCAGCAGGCCCAGGGTCAGCAGGTGCAGCCAGTAGACGAGCAGCGCGACCCGGTAGGTCTCGTACTCGGCGAGCAGCGCGGTGGAGAAGGGCATCAGCGAGACGGCGCAGAGGAAGGTCAGGTGGATCCAGGTCAGGTGGCGGTCGCCGCGGGCCAGGTGGTCGAGCTGGGCCTGCTGGCCGAGCCAGAACATGCCCAGGGTGAGGAAACCGAGCACGAAGATGCCCAGCCGCGGGGCGAGCGCGACCAGCGCGTGCCACAGCTGCCGTTCGCCGCCGGTGGCGCCCGGGGCCCAGAGCGCGTGCTGGGCGTGCAGCAGTTGCAGCGCGGGCACGTGCAGGTCGAGCACCAGCAGGGTCATCGCGACGGCGAAGATCCCGTCGCTGATCGCCGACAGCCGGTGCACGCTGCCGCCGACGATGCGGTGGTAGGCGGTCGCCATGGGCCAGCTCCTCCTGATGCGGCAGATCCCCCGGGTGTGCGGCGACCATCCAAGCAGGGCGGGCTGACGTGCCCTCGGTCGGGGCACCGGGCCCGCCGTGCCGGTCTCCGGGGTCCGCTGCGCCGGCTCCGCCGGCTCCTCCGGCTACTCCGCGGCCGGCAGCTCGGCGGGCCGCTTGAACATCCGGGTGGCGGTGATCTCGCCGTGGACGGTCGGGCCGTCCGGGTCCTGCGGCGCCGGCAGGCCGGGCCGCAGGTGCTCCTCGACCGAGATGTACTTCAGCCCGGCCCGCAGGTCGGCGTCGTTGCGCAGCCGGATGACCAGCGGGAACTCGGCCAGTGCGGTGGTGTCGAAGAGGCCGGTGGTGTAGATCAGCTGGACCCCGAGGGCGTCCGCCACCGCGCGCTGCAGCTCCAGCAGGTAGGTGGCGTTGGCCCGGCCGATCGGGTTGTCCAGGAAGAGCGTGCCGGCGTGCCGCAGTTGGGACTGGCCGCGGTCGTTGGCCCGCAGCGCGGCCATCGTGCAGTAGAGCGCGATCGCCGCGGTGAGCAGCTGCCCACCGGAGAAGACGTCGGACATCTGACCCACGCTCACCCGCTCGGCGCGCAGCACCGCGTCGGGCTTGAGGATCTCCACGCTGACGCCCTTGGGCCCGATCGCGGCGGCCACCGCACGCAGCAGCAGCGACATGCCGTCGCGCCTGAGGTCGGAGTTCTTCTTGACGGCGGCCCGGGTGGCCTCGTCGATCACCTCGCCGAGGCGCTCCGCGAGCACCGCGGCGTCCGGGTCCTCGAAGCGGATCCGCAGGAACTCCTGCCCGGACCACTCCCCCAGGCCCTCGGGCAGCCGGGAGAGCCGCTGGGCGGCGCGCAGGGTGGCCAGCGAGGTCTCCACCAGGCCGCGCAGCCGGTCCACGATCGAGCCGCGGTTGCGCTCCAGCTGGCTGAGCTCGTCGGTGAGCACCCGCAGCCGGGGCGCGAAGGCGGCCGCCCAGGCGGCGGCGTGCTCCGGCAGCGCGGCGGCGGGCAGTTCGCGGATCTGCTGGCGGGCCGGGGTACGGACGGCCTCGTAACGGGCGGCGTTGGCGTGCCGGACCAGGGCGTCGGCGGCGTCGCGGACCGCGAGGTCGGCGGCGGTCAGCTCGGCGGAGGCCGTGCGCAGCGCCCGGCGGGTCTCGGTGGCGGTGGTGCGGGCCTCCGCGAGGGTGTCCAGGTAGGGCTCGGCGGCCGGCTCGCCCTCCTCAGCGGCGTGGTCGCGCAGGCCGTCGCGCAGCTGGGCAGCGGCCTCGTCGAAGTCGGCGGCGGCGGACTGGGCGGACTGCAGGGTGCGCAGCAGCTCGCCGTGCTCGATCCGGGCGCCCTCCAGCAGCTCGCGCTTCTCGGCGAGTTCGCCGGTGGCCACCCGCAGCAGCTGCTGGGCGTGCTCGGGGTCGGTGGGGACCAGATCCTCGGGCAGTTCGGTGTGCGCCTCGCCGCTGGCCGGGGCGGAGCGCTCGACCTCGCCGCGCAGCCGGCCGAGTTGCTCGCTGGCGGCGGCCGACCGGGCCTCGATGGTGGCGACCAGTTCCTCGGCGCGGGCGGCGGCAGCCTGGCGGGCCGGGCCGTCGGCGCCGTCGGGGCTGTTCAGCAGCTCCTCGGCCCGGGTGCGGACCTTGTTGGTGAGCCGGTCGAGCTCGGCCTGGGCGGAGGTCTCCTCGCTCTCCGCGCGGGCCTGCTCGGCGCGCAGGTCGGCGCCGACGCCGACCTTCTCGTACAGCTGGGCGGCGGCCCGGTAGGCCTCGCGCAGCGCGGGCAGCGAGGCGGTGGGCAGTTCCTCGCTGACCGCGACGGTGCCGGCCAGTTCGGCCCGCTCGGCGCGCAGCGTGCGGGCGGTGCGGCGGGCGTCGTCGGCGGCGCGCTGGGCGGCGCGGCGGTCCTCGTCGCAGGCCTGGGCGCGCTCGGCGCAGGCGGCCTGGCGGCGCTCGCACTCGGCGGCGTCCTCGGCGAGTTCGCGCAGTGAGCGGGTCCAGGTGGGGCGCTCGCGCAGCCGGAAGGCGAGGCCGGCCAGCGCGTCGGCGCGGCGGCGGCTCTGCTGGGTGGCCTCGCGGCGCTCCTCGTGGACGCTCGCGGCGGCGGCCCGGTCGGCCTCGGCCTCGGCGTGCTCGGCGCGGGCGGCGGCCAGCCGGGCGGCGGCGAGCTCGGCCTGCTCGGCGGCTAGGGCTGCGGCCTCGGCGAGTTCGGTCAGGGTGCCGGGCGGGCAGTTGGCCTGCCAGGAGGCCAGCCGGGCGGCCAGCGCCCGGTCGCCGCCGAGCCGGGCGGCCAGCTCGCGGATGTGCTCGTCGCGGGCGGCGGCGCGCTCGCGCAACTCGCGGCGCTCCTGGTCGGCGGCGGACTCGTCGTGCATGGCCGGGTTGGGCGGGACCAGGAAGAACGCGGGCTCGTCGGTGATCGGGGCGATCAGCGACGCGGCCGAGCCGACCGCCACGGTGGAGCGGGGCAGCAGCGCGGCGCCCTGGAGTGCCTCGCGGGCCCGGTCCAGCGCGGACGGGTCGGTGATCACCACGCCGTCGACCAGCTCCGGGCGGGCGGCCAGGATCCGCTCGTGGTCCAGCGGGTCGACCGACTGGGCCAGGTAGCGCCAGCCGGGCAGCGCCGGAATGCCCTGCTCACCGAGGTACTCCACGGTGGCCAGCACGTCCGGGCCAGGCGGCAGCAGGCCGCCGTCACCGAGCGCGGCCAGGATCCGGGCGTCGTCGGCCGCGGCGGTGCGCAGGTCGAACAGGGTGCGCTCGGCGGTGCTGACGGCGGTGTCGAGCAGCTCGGTGAGGTCCTCGGCGGCGCGGTCCAGCACGTCCGGGGTGAGGCGCTGTGCGGCGGCCTCGGGCGAGGGCTCGTCGAGCTCGTCGCCGTCGTGGTACGGCGTCAGGCCGAGCAGTTCGGCCAGCCGCTCCTCCCCGGCCAGTTGGACGGCGGTGCGGCGCTCGGCGGCCAGCGCGCGCTGGGCGGCGGCGCGGGCGTCGCTGGCCCGGGCCGCGGCCAGCTCG
>NZ_JBNQTI010000080.1:24243-37310 GCF_050325825.1 Kitasatospora sp. LaBMicrA B282 | reverse complement strand
GGCTCCGGCGCGGGCACCAGCGCGAGCCCGGCCCCGCAGGCCAGCCCCTCGCCGGCCGCGCCCACCACCCCGGCCGGCCCGCCGCCGCTCTCCGCGGACGAGCAGCAGCTGGCCAAGGACTGCCCCTGACCCGACGTCAGCCAGGTCCCGGGACGCACCCCGTCCCGGGACCCCCGGGCCCGTCCGGGAACCGACCCGCGCGGCGGGCGCGTGAAGGTTCGTGCGGTTGAATGGCTCAGCGCCGCGCGCACCGCACACCGAGGAGGGGACCGCGTCTCAATGAACCAGCCCATTCGACGGGTCTCCGTCTTCTGCATGGTCCTGATCCTCGCGCTGCTGCTGCGCTCCAACTGGATCCAGGTCGTCCAGGCCGACTCGTACGCCACCAACCCGCACAACATGCGGGCCACCTACGACGAGTACTCCTACCCGCGCGGCACCATCTACACCGCCGACGGCCAGGCGATGACCACCTCGACGTTCACCGACGGCTACAAGTACAAGTACAAGACCGGCTGGACCAACGGGCCGCTGTACGCCCCGGTCACCGGCTACTCCTCGCAGGTCTTCGGCTCCAACGGCCTGGAGTCGCTGGAGGACGGCGTGCTCGGCGGCACCGACGACCGGCTCTTCTTCAACAACACCTGGAACGCGGTCACCGGGGGCAAGCGGTCCGGCGGCGACGTCGTCACCACGATCAACGCCAAGGCCCAGCAGGCGGCCTTCCAGGGCCTGGGCAACAAGAAGGGCGCCGCGATCGCGATCGACCCGCGCACCGGCGCGATCCTGGCCCTGGTCTCCACCCCGTCCTTCGACCCGTCCACCTTCGCCGGCAACACCAGCGCCGACCAGAAGGCGTGGAACAGCCTGAACAGCGACACCAGCGCGCCGACGCTGGACCGGGCGCTGCGCCAGACCTACCCGCCGGGTTCCACCTTCAAGCTGGTCACCGCGGCCACCGCGTTCGAGACCGGCAAGTACCAGAACCCGGACGACCAGACCGACACCCCGGACACCTACGTGCTGCCGGGCACCAACACGGTGCTGCACAACGACAGCGACAGCGAGAACTGCGGTCAGGCCACCCTGAAGTACGCGCTGGAGATCTCCTGCAACACGGTCTACGGCAAGCTCGGCGCCGACCTCGGTGAGGACAAGCTGCTCGCCCAGGCGAACAAGTTCGGCTTCAACCAGACGGTGAACACCCCGATCCGCTCGGCCGCCAGCACCTTCCCCAGCGACTCCACCCCCGACGGCACCGCGATGGACGCCATCGGCCAGCACAACACCGCCGCCACCCCGCTGCAGATGTGCATGGTGGCCGCCGCGATCGCCAACAACGGCAAGCTGATGCAGCCGTACCTGGTGGACGAGGAGAAGTCCGGCAGCGGCACCGTGATCTCCAAGACCTCCCCGAAGGAGATGGACCAGGCGGTCAGCCCCGCCACCGCGCAGAAGCTGCAGACCATGATGGTCGACGTGGTGCAGAACGGCACCGGCAAGCTGGCCCAGATCCCCGGCGTCGAGGTGGGCGGCAAGACCGGCACCGCGCAGCACGGCGTCGACAACGCCGGCAAGCCCTTCGCCTGGTTCGTCTCCTACGCCAAGGTCGGCAACGACATCCCGGTCGCCGTCGCGGTGGTGGTCGAGGACGGTGCCGCGCAGAGCGACGAGATCAGCGGCGGCAGCATCGCGGCCCCGATCGCCAAGCAGATCATGCAGGCCGTGGTCGGCCACTGACCGATTCGGTCATACTGGGCGATCGGTGCCCGGCGATCGGATACCGGTCTGGTCTCAGCTGGCGGGCGTGTCGAGTTGTCCTGGCACTGACCGGTAGCGTATCCGCCAGCAGCGGGTGTGCCCGCGGCTCGGTGCCCCGGCCTGCCGGGGCCCGTGGACGGACGTCACAGAACCACCGTGACGAGCGCGGCGTCACTACTGAAACGTGCGGGGACACCAACGTCATATCCTCACCGGCCGGTGAGGGAGAGGGTCGCAACTATGGAAGAGCCTCGTCGCCTCGGCGGCAGGTACGAGCTCGGCGGCGTCCTGGGGCGCGGCGGCATGGCCGAGGTCTACCTCGCCCATGACACCCGGCTCGGCCGCTCCGTCGCCGTGAAGACGCTCCGGGCCGACATGGCCCGGGACCCGTCCTTCCAGGCCCGCTTCCGCCGCGAGGCCCAGTCCGCGGCCTCCCTCAACCACCCCGCGATCGTCGCCGTGTACGACACCGGCGAGGACTACATCGACGGCATCTCCATCCCGTACATCGTGATGGAGTACGTCGAGGGCTCGACCCTGCGCGAGCTGCTGCACTCCGGGCGCCGGCTGCTGCCCGAGCGCGCGCTGGAGATGACCATCGGCATCCTGCAGGCCCTGGAGTACTCGCACCGGGCCGGCATCGTGCACCGCGACATCAAGCCCGCCAACGTGATGCTCACCCGGCAGGGCAACGTCAAGGTGATGGACTTCGGCATCGCGCGCGCCATGGGCGACGCCGGGATGACCATGACCCAGACCTCGGCCGTGATCGGCACCGCCCAGTACCTCTCGCCCGAGCAGGCCAAGGGCGAGACCGTGGACGCCCGCTCCGACCTCTACTCGACCGGCTGCCTGCTCTACGAGCTGCTCACGGTGCGCCCGCCGTTCGTCGGCGACTCGCCGGTCGCGGTGGCCTACCAGCACGTCCGCGAGGAGGCCCAGCCGCCCTCGGTCTACGACCCCGAGGTGCGCCCCGAGGTCGACGCGATCGTGCTCAAGGCCCTGGCCAAGGAGCGCGACTACCGCTACCAGAGCGCCGACGAGATGCGCGACGACATCGAGCGCTTCCTGGACGGCCTGCCGGTCGCCGCCGCCCAGCAGGCGGCCGCCTACGGCATGGGCGGCTACGGCTACGACCAGTACGGCAACCCGGTCGACCACGACCCCTACGGCCAGACCAGCATGATGCCGCCGGCCGGCCCCGGCTCCGCCCCGACCACCATGCTCTCCCCGGTCGGCCAGCAGGGCTACCAGCAGGGCCAGCCCGGCTACCACCAGGGCTACGAGGACGGCGGCTACCCGGGCGGCAACGACGGCGGCGGCTACGACGAGGGTCCGCGCAGCCGCCGGCGCGAGGAGCCGCCGAAGAAGAGCAACACCTCCTGGATCATCCTGGCGGTCGCCGCCGTGCTGGTCCTGGTCGGCTCGTTCTTCGTGGCCTCCGCGATGTTCAAGGGCGGCGCCGGCTCCGGCGGGCCCACCCAGATCTCCGCGCCCGACCTGACCGGCAAGAGCATCGCCGACGCCACCACCGCCGCGAAGGCCGCCGGCAGCAAGCTCACCGTCACCCAGGGCGACCCGATCCCCTGCAACAACGTGGCCAAGGACCTGGTCTGCCAGCAGAACCCGGCGGCCGGCGCCCAGGTGGCCTCCAACGGCCAGATCACCGTGCAGCTGTCCAGCGGCCCCGGCCAGAGCCCGGTCCCCTCGGTCACCGGCCAGACGGCGGACGCCGCCTCGCAGGCGCTGACCAAGGCCGGCTTCCAGGTCAGCACCACCTACGCCAACAGCGACTCGGTGGCGCAGAACTCGGTGATCTCGCAGAACCCGCCGGCCGGCACCCAGGCCGCGCCGAGCAGCACGGTCACCATCACCATCTCGCAGGGCGCCGGCAAGATCGCGATCACCAACGTGGTCGGCCAGCAGACCGCGGCCGCGGTGCAGGCGCTGCAGCAGCAGGGCTTCACCTCGATCGACAGCACCTCGAAGACCACCCCGTCGACCAACGCCGGCCAGGTGCCCGGCACGGTGGCCTCGCAGAACCCGCCCGCCGGCACCCAGGCCGCGAAGAGCGCGCAGGTCACCCTGACGATCTACGCCCAGCCCTCGCAGGTCCAGCTCCCCGACGTCACCAACATGAACGTCAAGGACGCCACCGCGGCGCTCAGCAAGGCCGGCTTCCAGCACTGGACCTTCTCCGGCCCGAGCGACAACAACGCGGTGGTCACCTCGGAGAACCCGCCGCCGAACACCCTGGTCGACCCCAACGCGAGCATCACGCTCACCACGAAGCCTGGTGATGCTTCGACCAAAGGGCCCATCGGCGGCGCCTTCGGCTCCCCGCCCTTCTCCTTCCCCGGACAAGCACCCTCGACCGGGAACGGGAACTGACCCCTTCCCCTTCGGGTTCTGAGCACCCTCAGGTTCCTGAGCACCCTCCGGCCCGGCCCAGCACCACCACGGACCCCGCTAGCCCCGCAGTTCGGGCGGCGGGGTCCGTCGTGCGTCCACCGGGTCCACCCGGACCAGGCTGCCCCAGACCACCATCCGGTAGCGCGAGGTGTAGACCGGGGTGCAGGTGGTCAGGGTGATGTAGCGGCCCGGCTTGGTGTAGCCGGAGCCCTGCGGGACCGGGGCGACCACCCCGGTGTCGTACTTGGTGGTCTCCGGCAGGGTGGCGTCGATCCGGTAGACGTACCAGCTGTCCCGGGTCTCCACCACCACCGGGTCGCCCGGCTCCACCGCGTCCAGGTCGTGGAACTTCGCGCCGTGGCCGTCCCGGTGCGCGGCCAGTGCGAAGTTGCCGGTCGCGTCCCAGGGCATCGCGGCCCGGTAGGGCTCCTCGTAGACCCCGGCGACGCCCTGGTTGAGCACCTCCGGGGTGGTGCCCATCTTGATCAGCACCTGGAAGTCCCGGCCCATCGCCGGCACGTGCAGGAAGCCCAGGCCGGCGCCGCCCTGGTAGGGCACCACGGGCGCCGCGGGCGCGGTCCAGGAGTGGCGCAGCCGGTCGCCCGCCCGGTCCGCCTGGCGGTCGGCGACCAGGTCGGTCCACCAGAGCGAGTAGCCGACGAAGAGCGCCAGCACCAGGCCCGTGGTGATCAGCAACTCCCCCAGCACCCCGAGCGCCAGCGCCCCCCGCGAGCGCGGGCGGCGCTCCGGGGTGCCGCCGCCCGCCGGGCCGACCGTGGGGTCGGCCTCCGGGCCGACCGTAGGCTGCTGCCACTGCTCCGTCACGGCGGCTCCGCTCCTCGAGCTGGGTGCGGCGCCGCGCCGGTGGCTAACCGTTCGTCAGCGCCGGGGGCTGTCCCTGGCTGCGCGGCTGCTCGCCCACCATCTTCCCGAAGACGATCAGCCTCCCTCGGGCACTGTACTCGGGGGTACAGGTGGTCATCGTGATGTAGCGGCCCGCCTGGGTGAACGGGGATCCGCCGGGGATCGCGTTGAGCACGGTCACGTTGTGCGGGTTGGTCTCCGGGATCCCGCCCTCGACCTCGTAGGTGTAGTACGTGGTCTGCGTCTCGACGACGATCTTGTCACCGGGGGAGAGCTCGGCCAGACGGTTGAACGGCTGGCCGTGCGTGGTGCGGTGGCCGGCCACCGCGAAGTTCCCGGCGGCGTCGGAGGGCATCGCGGTGCCGGTGTAGTGGCCGACCAGGCCGTGGTCGAGCACAGTGGTGGTGTCGGTGCCCTCCGCGACCGGGTCGGTCAGACCGATCTTCGGGATGTGGATGATCGCGAAGCCCTTGCCCGGGGCGAAGGTCGGCGCGGGCGCGGCGGACTGCCCCGGGGCCGGGGTCGGGGTGACGACCGGGTTGTTCCACTGCTGTTCGAGCTGGTTGCGGGTGGCGTTGGCGGCGGCATCGGCCTGCACGTTGGTCCACCAGAGCTGGTAGGCCACGAAGAGCAGCATCACCATGCCGAGCGTTATGAACAGCTCACCGACCGCGCGGGCGGCGAGCACCCGCTTGCGCTCCTTCGGGCGCACCACCGGGCCGCGCCGGCCGGTGGCCCGGCGGCGCCCGCTGCCCGAACGCACGGAGACCCGGCCGCTCGCGCGGCGGGGCTCGGCGGACGGTGCCGCGACGCCCGCGGCCTCGCCCGGCACCGTTATCTTCCGCAGCTGCAGCGTCTGGTCGGCCAACCAGGGGTAGGCCGGCTGTTCGGTCTGGGCGGGGTCGTAGACGCCCCAGCCGTCCGGCTCCACGGGCTCGGGCGACCGGCCCGGCACGCCGTGGCCGGGCGCGACCTGGTGGGGCACGCCCTGGTGGGACGGCTGCCGGCCGGCGGCCGGCGGGTAGGGCTGGTACGGCGAGTGCTGGTGGGGCGTCTGCTGACCCTGCGCGGCCTGGTACGGCGGCTGGCCCGGCGCGGCCTGGTACGGCGGCTGCGGGTAGGGCGGCTGCTGGCCGGGAGCCGGCGGGTAGGGCTGATAAGGCGTCTGCTGGCCCGGCGCGGGCTGGTAGGCGCCCTGGCCGGGCGCGCCCTGCTGGGGCACGCCCCCGTACGGCGCGTAGCCCCCCTGGGGGTCCTGCGGATAGGTCTCCTGGCGCCCCTCCGGGCGCACCGCCGTCACGGCCTCAGCCCCGGCCGATCACCGGGGCGAGGCCCGCCGAGCGGCCGACCGCCTCCGGGTCGCCGCACTCGGCCAACCAGTTGGCCAGCATCCGATGCCCTCCCTCGGTCAGCACCGACTCGGGGTGGAACTGCACGCCCTCGACCAGGAGTTCCCGGTGCCGCAGGCCCATGATGACACCGCTGGCGGTCTTCGCGGTGACGACCAGTTCGGCCGGCACGGTGGCGGGGTCGACCGCGAGCGAGTGGTAGCGGGTGGCGGTCATCGGCGAGGGCAGGCCGGCGAAGACGCCACCGTCCTCGTGCTCGACCAGCGAGGTCTTGCCGTGCAGCAGCTCCGGCGCGCGCCCGACCACCGCGCCGTAGGCCACCGCGATCGACTGCAGGCCGAGGCAGACCCCGAAGAGCGGCAGCCCGGTCGCCGCGCAGTGCCGCACCATCTCGATGCAGACCCCGGCCTCCTCCGGCGCGCCGGGCCCCGGGGAGAGCAGCACGCCGTCGTAGCCCCGCCCGCCCTCGCGCCGCGCGGCCCGTTCCACGGTCAGCTCGTCGTTGCGGACCACCTCGCAGGTGGCGCCCAGCTGGTAGAGGTACTGGACCAGGTTGAAGACGAAGCTGTCGTAGTTGTCCACCACGAGGATCCGCGGGGCGGTGTCGGGCGAGGCCATGCGTGCTGTCTCCGGGGTTGTGCGGGCTGGGCGGGAGGTCGACCGGGCGGGTGGCGGTGCGCGGCGGGACGGGTCAGCCGGCGGCGCCGCCACCGGAGCCGTTGTTCACCGTGACGTCGCCGAAGGGGAGCAGCGGTTCCGCCCACGGGAAGACGTACTGGAACAGGACGTAGACGACGCCGAGGATCAGCAGCAGCGAGATGATCGCCCGCACCAGGGAGTTCCCCGGCAGGTGCCGCCAGATCCAGCCGTACATGGTGCTCCCTCGGTGATGGGCGTGGGCACCAGAGTAGACCTCGAAAGTGAGGCCGACGGCGGCTGCGGCCGATCTTTCCCCCGCGCCGGGCACGGCCGTGCGGGCGCTGACCGGGCGGTGGCGCGGTTACTGACCCTGCGCCACGTTCAGGTCGGTGCTGCCGGTGTAGCCCGGCAGGGTCATCGCGCCGCTCTCCTGCACCTTCCAGCCGAGCCCGTAGTCCGTGACGTACTGCAGGTAGTTGCGGATCGCCGGATCGGCGTCCACCGCGGCGCGCAGGTCGGCGACCCGGCCGGTGGCCCGGATCACGTACGGCGGCGAGTAGACCCGGCCCTGCAGCAGCAGGGTGTTGCCGACGCAGCGCACCGCGCTGGTGGCGATCAGCCGCTGGTCCATCACCTGTACTCCGGTCGCGCCGCCGCGCCACAGCGCGTTGACCACGGCCTGGATGTCCTGCTGGTGGATCACCAGGTCGTTGACGCCCGGCTCGGGCACGCCGGGGACCCGGGCGGTGGCGTCCGGCGGGGCGTCGTTCAGCGTGACGGTCAGGCCGGGGCCCTGCACCGGGTCCAGGCCCACCTGCTGCTGCAGGGTGGCGAGCCGCTGGGTGTCGGCGGGGCTTCGGCCCTGCCCGCCGGCCAGCTGGTCGGCGTGTTGCTGCAGGGCGGAGAGCTCGGACTGGGTCTGCCGGTTCTGGTCGCTGCGCTGCTGTATCACGTCGCCGAGTTGCAGCAGCGAGTTGTCGGTGCGCAGGTCGATCCCGTGCGCCGCGTGGGCGCTCAGGTAGAAGAGCACGCCGGCCAGTGCGAAGACGCCTCCGGTGAGGGCACGCCCGACAATTCGGGTCGAACCGGGGCGCCGGGAGGTGGGCTCCGGGGGAACGTCACCGGAAATCGAGGAATTAGGCACCGTACCCTTATCTCCTTCCGACCCGGCGAACCACTACGCTAACGGACGCCGGTGGCATGTGCGGAGCCTGTGCCGTACGGACCCGGTCCCCACAAGCCGCCCCGCCCCGCTGCACCCTGCGCGGTCTCACAGCGCATCGACAGGAGAGCCCCTCGTGCCGAAGTCTCGACTCCGCAAGAAGTCCGACTACACCCCGCCGGCCACGGCGACCGCCGTCAAACTCAGCTCCGGGCGCGGCTGGGTCGCGCCGATGATGCTGGGCCTGTTCCTGATCGGACTGGTGTGGATCGTCACCTACTACGTGACCAGCGGCAGCTGGCCGGTGCAGTCCTGGGGGAACTGGAACATCCTGGTCGGCTTCGGCTTCATCGCGGCGGGCTTCGGCGTCTCCACCCAGTGGAAGTGACGGCCGGCTGAGCTCGGCCCACGGGCCGCTCCACCGTGACGGTGGGGCGGTCCGTTCTGCTGCCCGCCGCCGGGCCCTCCGGCCGGGCAGCGCAGCTGCCGGTTCGGCCCTCGGGCCGGAATTCGTCATATCAAATGCTTGTCCACACGGTTATCCACAGTGGGGAAAAGTCGACCCGTCCTGTGGATAACCTTCCGGCCGGTATCCGACCCGAGCCCCGCCCGGAACCGGCAGCAGCGCCGAAAAGGTCGTCGAATCCGCAGTTGGACACGCGTAGACCCGGATATTCCACGGGGTCGCTCGCACCGCCTGTGCGCAACCCGCTGCGGACTGTGGACAACCGAACAGCTTGCCGGGCGGCGCCGGGTCACCCGGTGAGGCGCGCCGACTCCACCAGCACCATGGCCAGCACCACGCCCAGCATCAGCACCACCGCGCCGGCCTGTACCAGGTTCCGGTTGGCCCGCGGCGCGTGCATCAGCCCGATCCCGGTCAGCACGCCCGCCACCAGGCCGCCGACGTGCGCGCGCCAGTCGATCCCGGGCACCGAGAAGGTGATCACCAGGTTGAAGACGATCAGCGCGACCACCGGGCCGAGCGGCTGCCGGGCCGCCCGGTAGAGCACCGCGGTGGCGCCGAAGAGCCCGAAGATCGCCCCGGAGGCGCCCAGCGAGGCCACGCTCTCCCCGGCCACCAGGTAGACCAGCGCACTGCCGGCCAGCCCCGACACCAGGTAGAGCGCGGTGAACCGGACCCGCCCGAGCACCCGCTCCAGGGTCGGCCCGATCCACCACAGCGCCAGCATGTTGGAGGCCACGTGCAGCGGCTGGACGTGCAGGAAGGTGGCGGTCAGCAGCCGGTACCACTCGTGCGGCCCGGCCGCCACGCCGGCCTTCGCCCCGGTCGGGAAGACCTGGCTGTACAGGTCCCACTGGTCGGCCAGCTGCTTGTGCAGGTACCCGGCCACCAGGAAGACCGCCAGGTTCAGCCCGATCAGCACCTTGGTCACCAGCGCGCCGTCACCGGTCAGCCGGCCGCCGAACCGGGTGGTCGGCACCCGGGTGGGCCGGGCCGCGGCGGCGGCGCCGCTCACGCACTCGGGGCAGTGGAAGCCCACCGAGGCGTCGACCATGCACTGCGGGCAGATCGGGCGGCCGCAGCGCGAGCAGCTGATCCCGGTCTCCTGGTCGGGGTGCCGGTAGCAGCGCGGCAGGGTGTGCGCGCCGTGCGCGGCCTCGTCCTGGACCATCCGGGTCGTCCTCCTCATGACGGATCCCGGCGCCGCTCCACTGCGGAGGGACACCGGGACCGTCAAGGCTACTGCCGCGGAGGCGGCCGTCACAGGAGTCAGCTGCGGGTGATCTCCACCGACTCGATCCTGACGTCCTCGACCGGGCGGTCGTTGCGGCCGGTCTTGACGCCCGAGATCTTGGCGACGACCTGCTGGCTGGCCTCGTCCACGACCTCGCCGAAGATGGTGTGCTTGCCCGTCAGCCAGGCGGTGGGGGCGACCGTGATGAAGAACTGCGAGCCGTTGGTGCCCGGGCCGGCGTTGGCCATGGCGAGCAGGAACGGACGGGTGAAGGCCAGGTCCGGGTGGATCTCGTCGCCGAACTTGTAGCCCGGGCCGCCGATGCCCTGGCCCAGCGGGTCGCCGCCCTGGATCATGAAGTCGGCGATCACGCGGTGGAAGATCGTTCCGTCGTAGAGCTTGTCGGTGGTCTTCGCACCGGTCGCCGGGTGGACCCACTCCCGGCCGCCCTCGGCGAGCTCCACGAAGTTGCGCACGGTCTTGGGCGCGTGGTTCGGGAAGAGCTTGACCACGATGTCGCCCTGGTTGGTCTTGAGAGTCGCGAACAGTTCCTCGGCCATGGGTGCCTTCCTTCTTCACTGCGGTGGATCTTCTTCAAATCTGACCGTCGCATCATCCCATGCCGGTGATCGCGTACCGGGAGCCGCTCTGGGGGCCCGCGCGCCCCACCGGACGGTGCAGACGGCGCAGCCTGCCATGCGAACGGACAGATCGGGATGCATGATCTCGAAACAGCTGGATATGTGCTTAACGGATGCCACCCAGGAGGAGGATCCCCGTGACCCGCTTGGCGACCCACTTGGACACCGCACGTGAGACGGCCGGCAAGACCCTGGACTCGCTGGCGCCGTACGCCGTCGGCGCCAAGGACAACGCCGCGCACTACGCCGACGAGGCCCGCCAGCGCCTCGGGCCGGCCCTGGAGGCCCTGGCGCCGCGGCTGGAGGCGGCGGCCGAGCAGGCCAGGAGCGCGGCCGGACAGGCCAGGACGGGCACCCGGCAGGCGGCCCACTCGGCCCGGGTCGGCTACACCCGGCACCTCGCGCCGCACATGGAGCACGCCTTCGCCGCGCTGCCGCCGAAGGCCCAGGAAGGCACCCTGCGGGCCGTCCACCGGGCCCAGGAGGCCGCGCTGGCCGCCAAGCACTCGGCGGACCGCGCCACCGCCCAGGCGCTGCCCCGGCTGCAGGAGGCCAAGGCGGCCGCCGGGCCCGCCGTGCAGCAGGCGCAGAGCCGCGGGGCCGCCGCGCTCACCGTGCTGCAGGGGCAGGTCAGCCCCGAGCAGGTCAACCGGCTGGCCGCGCACAACGCCCGCAAGGCCAAGCGGAACGTGGTGGCCACCTCGCTCGCGGTGGGCGGCGCGGTGGCGATCGGCGGCGGGGTGCTGCTCTGGCAGTGGTGGCGCCGGCAGAGCGAGCCGGAGTGGCTGATCGAGCCGCCCGAGGTGCAGCACCCGCTGCGCACCACCCACCCGGCGAGCCCGGACGGGTCCGACGCCCCGGTGGACGGCTCCGGCCCCGCGGCGGCGCCCGACGGCGAGGACCAGGACCAGGAGGGCCCCGGACTGGCCTGAGGCCCTGTGAGGCCCCGGCCGACCGGCCCGAGGCCCCGCAGGGGCCCGCCGCGGGCCCCTGGCCCCGAAGACGCCGATGGCCGGCCTGGTGGGAACCAGGCCGGCCATCGGCGTCGGAACTGTGGAGCTTAGGAGACTCGAACTCCTGACATCTGCCTTGCAAAGGCAGCGCTCTACCAACTGAGCTAAAGCCCCGCGACGGTGCACCGGGCGCCGTCGGACAACAGCGTACCGGGTCCGCCGACCAGGTTGGAGCAACCGTCCGGCCCGCTGCTACCGGGAACCGGACGGGGAGGCGGCCGGGAGGCCGCCCGGGCCTCCCGTCACCGGCGTGCCGGGGTCAGCGACCGGCCGGGATCGGGTCGGTGGCCTCGGTCCACAGGTCCTGCTCGGCACGGTCGGCCTGGACCTGACGGTAGACAAAGAAGCCGCCGAGGGCGACCAGGGCGACCAGGAGGAGCTTCTTCACCGCGGGACCTCGTCCTTCTCAGCGTGGGGAGCGGACCCGGCAGCCGACTGCCCGATCGGGCGGCCGCGGACTGCGAGTCCTCGAATGTGCACGTATCAACCGGCGGTCGGCTGGCCAAACCGCCATGCGGCCGATGATACACACCCGTGTCCGCTTCGAGACCGGGCAGCGGCGGCTCAACCGGCGGACCCTGCTGACGGTTTGACGCCGCGCCGTGGCCCCCGCGACCCGCCGGCCGGCTCAGACCCCCGGACCGGGGTACCCGAAGGCCACCGTCGCGTCGTCGTGGCGCTTGCCCCGCCCGTCACCGGGCCCGGCGGCCAGCTCGGCCGCCCGCACCGCCCGGACCGCCCCGCCCGGCCCCTGGCGGGCCAGCGTGTCGAGCAGCTGCCGCCAGGACCACCCGTACCGCTCCACCAGGCGCGAGACGCCGTCGCTGAGCACCGCGAAGCGGGCCACCTCGGCACTCGGGTGGGCGCCGGTCAGCGCCTGGTCGGCGGCCTCGGGGCGGGTGCTCGCGACCCAGAAGCCGCCGGGCGTGTTGCGCAGCCGGGCCACCGTCGCCAGGTCGTAGGCGGGCAGCCGGTCCACCCGGTCGTCGTGCACCACCACCAGCCGACCGTCCGTCAGCTCGATCAGCACCGGTGAGTCGCAGAGCACCAGGTGCTCCAGCCGTCCCGCCCGCTCGCGGACCACCGCCACGGTGGCCGAGGGACTGTCGGGGTGATCCAGCTCACAGGTGTCCGCGTGCAGCGCCCGGACCCGCTCGATCGCGGCCCGCAGCGCCGCGGTGAGGGTCAGTTCCGGCTGCTCCACCAGCAGCTGCCCGAGGCGCAGGCCCAGCCGGCGGGTCACCCAGGCCACGTCGTGGCGGCAGCCGGTCTCCGGCGCGCTCCGGGTGGCCCCGTCCAGCACCAGCACGAAATCCTCGCCGGCCAGCACGAAGTCCTCGTTCGGCGCCCCGCCCGGGGCCGCCACCGACAGGTATCCCAGGCGCACCGGACCACAGTAGCGGCCGAAAACAGCAGTGCCCCGGATGGTGAACCATCCGGGGGGCGGCTCTTCGGGTGGCCTCCCAAAACTTTCACCCTCTTCCTCCCCCCCCCCCCTAAAACACCCCCCCCCCCCCCCCCCCCCT
>NZ_JBNQTI010000080.1:0-24233 GCF_050325825.1 Kitasatospora sp. LaBMicrA B282 | reverse complement strand
GTGCCCCGGATGGTGAACCATCCGGGGCACTGCTCGCAGGTGGGCCTAACAGGACTTGAACCTGTGGCCTCTTCCTTATCAGGGAAGCGCTCTAACCGTCTGAGCTATAGGCCCTTGCCGCACTGAAAGATTAGCGGACCGATGGCCGATCTCCCAAATCCGCCTCCCCGCCCCCTCCCGGACGCCCGATCGCAAGGTGCAGCTCAGCGGCGGTCGACCGGTCCGCGGCAGCCGGCCCGGCCCCGCTCCCGGCACTCCGGCTGGCGCCCGGCCCCGCCCCCGGCGCGGCCTGCGGCCCGCCCCGCAGCAGCCACTGCTCGCGGGTGGCGGGCAGCCGGCTGTCACCGTGCGGAGTGGTGCGCACGGCCAGCACCTGGTTGACGCCGATCCGGTTCTCCTCGAAGGCCAGCGCGCAGGCGGCCATGTACAGCCGCCAGACCCGGGCCCGACCGCGGCCCACCAGCCGCACCGCCTGCGGCCAGGCCGCCTCCAGGTTGGCCACCCACGCGCGCAGGGTCAGTGCGTAGTGCTCGCGCAGCGATTCCAGGTCGCGGACCTCGAAGCCGGCCTCCTCCAGCAGCGCCACCGTGCTGCCGACCGGGGCCAGCTCGCCGTCCGGGAAGACGTAGCGGTCCATGAACGGGCTGGTCCGGTAGGCCTCGCCGGGCGCGGTGGGGCGGCGGGCGATCTGGTGGTTGAGCAGCCGCCCGCCGGGGGCCAGCAGCTCGTACAGGCCGCGGGCGTAGAGCCGGTACTGCTCGCTGCCGACGTGCTCGGCCATGCCGACGCTGGAGACGGCGTCGTACGGCCCGTCAGGGATCTCCCGGTAGTCCTGCAGCCGGATCTCCACCCGGTCGGCCAGACCGGCCGCGGCGACCCGCTCCCGGGCCAGCGCGACCTGCTCGGCCGAAATGCTCACCCCCACCGCCGTCACCCCGTGGTGCTCGGCGGCGTGCAGCGCCAGCGAGCCCCAGCCGCAGCCGACGTCCAGCAGCCGCATCCCGGGGCGCAGCGCGAGCTTGCGGCAGATCAGTTCGAGCTTGGCCGCCTGGGCGTCCTCCAGGCTCCGGCTCGCGGGGGTCCAGTAGGCGCACGAGTAGACCATCGAGGCGCCCAGCACCAGCCGGTAGAAGTCGTTGCCGACGTCGTAGTGGTGGCTGATCGCCGCGCGGTCGCGGGCCCGGCTGTGCACCCGGCCCGCGGGGCGGGCCTCCTCGGGGGGCAGCGCGGGCTGCGGGCCGAGCGCTCCGGCCCGGGCCAGCACCGCCACCGCCCGCCGCCCGGCCGGCCCGGTCAGCTCGCCCAGGCCCAGCCTGACCTCGCGCAGCTCGGGGCGCTCCACGAAGTGCGCCGCCTCGGTCAGCACGGCGTACAGGTCCTCCCCGGGGCCGATGTCGAGGTCGCCGGCGACGAAGGCCCGGACCAGGCCCAGCTCGCCGGGCGCCCAGAGCAGCCGGCGCAGCGCGCGGCGGTTGCGCAGCACCAGCACCGGGGCCCCGGGCGTCCCGGCCTCGCTGCCGTCCCAGGCCCGGAGCCGGAACGGCAACCCGGTGCCGAGCAGCTGCTGGGCCGCCCCGACCAACTGCGATGCGATCTGTGCCATCGGTGAACCTCCGCGCAACCGCGAGGCGGACTCCTGCGGTGACCGCCTGGGACCAGAACCGGTAGCCGTGCCGGACCCTCCAGCCAAACCACCCGTACCCGCCCGGTCGGTGCGGCACGCCGCCGCGGCGGGCGGCTGTCACCCGAACGCCCACGGGACCGGCGCCGCCCGTGACGAGGCCCATGACGACGTCCACGACGAGGCCCAGGACAACGACGACGGGCCCCCGCGGTCGGAAGACCGTGGGGGCCCGTCGGTGCCGGGTGCGCCGGATCCGGTGCGCACCGGGTGCCGTCCCGGCCGAGCTGACGATCGCTCAGCGGGCGGCGCCCCGGGTCACTCCTCTTCGGCGAGGGTCAGCTCGATGCCGCCGGTGAAGCCGGCCGCGGCGTTGTAGACGAACGAGGCGAGGGTGCAGAGCGCGGTCATCAGCACCACGTCGACCACCGCGATCAGCGCCGTGTAGGTGATCACCTTGCCGAACCCGATGTAGTCCATCAGGTTGATGCCGCTGCTGTTGCCGCCGGTGCCGGAGCCGGTGGCGTCCTTCAGCATGTTGCCGACCGAGGAGAAGACGCCGAGCGAGTCGAGCGTGCTCCACAGCACCGCCACCGCCACGATCAGCACGATGCCGAGCGCCAGCGACAGCAGGAAGCTGACCTTCATGACCGACCACGGGTCGGCCTTGACCACCCGCAGACGGGCCTTGCGCATCCGCCCGGCCATGCCGGCGGGGGCGCCGGTCGGCGCGGCCGCGGGCCGCTTGGGGGCGCTCTGGCCGGCCGGTGCGCCGGTCGGCGCAGGGCCGGTCCGGGTCCCGCGCGGCGGGGTCGGCTGGCCCTTGGTGTACGTGGTCGGCTGCGAGTAACCGCCCGCCCCGGGGGCGGGGCTGTTCGGCGGCGGCGGCACCGGAGCGCCGCCCGGCGCCGGGTTGTAGCCCCCGGAGCCCACCGCGGACATCAGCGAGGTGGAGGCAGCCGGGTGCTCGGCCGGCGGCTGCGGCACACCCCCGTACGGCGCACCGCCCGACGCGGCACCTCCCGCAGCACCCGTGGTCCCACTCACTCTGGATCCTCCTGCAGTTCCTCGCCGACGCGCGCCTTACGCCCCGGTGGCTGGCTTCCACTGTGCGGCATCAAGCTGAGAAGCCCGAAACCGGGGAGGCCGGTACCCGTGGAATCCACCCCGGGTACCGGCTGCCCGTTATACATCAGTCCTGGTCAGCGACGTCGGACGGCGCGGGTGCGGCGTCCGACACACGCTCGGCACCGCCGGTCTCCTCCACGTCGTCGCCGTCCGCGTCCTCGGCCTCCGCGTTGCGGGCCATGCCCACCACGGCGTCGCGCTTGCCCAGGTTGATCAGTTGGACGCCCATCGTGTCACGTCCGGTTTCACGGACACCGGAAACCCTGGTCCGGATCACCCCGCCGGACAGCGTGATCGCCATGATCTCGTCGGTCTCCTCGACCACCAGCGCCCCGACCAGCGAGCCGCGGCCCTCGACGATCTTCGCCGCCTTGGTGCCGTAGCCGCCGCGGCCCTGGATCCGGTACTCGTCCACCGAGGTCCGCTTGGCGTAGCCGCCATCGGTCGCGGTGAAGACGAAGGTGCCCGGACGGACCACGTTCATCGAGAGCAGCTCGTCGTCCTCGCGGAAGGCCATGCCCTTCACCCCGGAGGTGGCCCGGCTCATCGGGCGCAGCGCCTCGTCGGTGGCGGTGAAGCGGATCGACTGGGCCTTCTTGGAGACCAGCAACAGGTCGTCCTCGGCGGAGACCAGCTCGGCGCCGATCAGCTCGTCGTCCCGGCCCTCCTCGTCGGTGCGCAGGTTGATCGCGATCAGACCGCCGGAGCGCGGCGAGTCGTAGTCCTTCAGCGCGGACTTCTTGACCAGACCCTCACGGGTGGCCAGCACCAGGTACGGCTTGTCCTCGTAGGTGCGGATCGCCATCACCTGGGTGATGTGCTCCTCGGGCTGGAAGGCCAGCAGGTTGGCCACGTGCTGGCCGCGGGCGTCGCGCCCGGCGTCCGGCAGCTCGTAGCCCTTGGCCCGGTAGACCCGGCCCTTGTTGGTGAAGAACAGGATCCAGTTGTGCGTGGTGGTCACGAAGAAGTGGTCGACGATGTCGTCCTGCTTCAGCTGCGCGCCGCGCACGCCCTTGCCGCCGCGCTTCTGCGAGCGGTACAGGTCGCTGCGGGTGCGCTTGACGTAGCCGCCGCGGGTGATGGTGACGACGATGTCCTCTTCGGCGATCAGGTCCTCGATCGAGAGGTCGCCGTCGGACGGGATCAGGGTGGAGCGCCGCTCGTCGCCGTACTTCTCGACGATCGCGGTCAGCTCCTCGGAGATGATCTCCCGCTGCCGGGCCGGGGAGGCCAGGATCGCGTTGTACTCGTCGATCTTGCGCTGCAGCTCGTCGTGCTCGTCCATGATCCGCTGCCGCTCCAGGGCGGCCAGCCGGCGCAGCTGCATCTCCAGGATCGCGTTGGCCTGCAGCTCGTCGATGGTGAGCAGGTTCATCAGGCCGCTGCGGGCGGCGTCGGCCGAGTCCGAGGCCCGGATCAGCGCGATGACCTCGTCGATCATGTCCAGCGCCTTGAGCAGCGCGCGCAGGATGTGCGCCCGCTCCTCGGCCTTGCGCAGCCGGAACCGGGTGCGGCGGACGATCACGTCGACCTGGTGGTTGACCCAGTGCCGGATGAAGGCGTCCAGCGACAGGGTGCGCGGCACCCCGTCGACCAGGGCCAGCATGTTGGCGCCGAAGTTGGTCTGCAGGTCGGTGTGCTTGTAGAGGTTGTTCAGCACCACCTTGGCGACCGCGTCGCGCTTCAGCACGATCACCAGGCGCTGGCCGGTGCGCGAGGAGGACTCGTCGCGCACGTCGGCGATGCCGGCGATCCGGCCGTCCTTGACCAGGTCGGCGATCTTCAGCGCCAGGTTGTCCGGGTTCACCTGGTAGGGCAGCTCGGTGATCACCAGGCACTGCCGGCCCTGGATCTCCTCGACCTCGACCACCGCGCGCATGGTGATCGAGCCGCGGCCGGTGCGGTAGGCCTCCTCGATGCCGCGGCGGCCCACGATCAGCGCCCCGGTCGGGAAGTCAGGGGCCTTGATCCGCTCGATCAGCGCCTCCAGCAGCTCCTCGTTGGAGGCGTCCGGGTGCTCCAGCGCCCAGAGCGCGCCGGAGGCCACCTCGCGCAGGTTGTGCGGCGGGATGTTGGTGGCCATGCCGACCGCGATGCCGGTGGCGCCGTTGACCAACAGGTTGGGGATGCGGGACGGCAGGACGGTCGGCTCCTGCGAGCGGCCGTCGTAGTTGGGCGCGAAGTCGACGGTGTCCTCGTCGATGTCGCGCATCATCTCCATGGCGAGCGGCATCATCTTGCACTCGGTGTAGCGCATCGCCGCCGCCGGGTCGTTGCCCGGCGATCCGAAGTTGCCGTTGCCGTCCACCAGCGGCATCCGCAGCGACCACGGCTGGGCCAGGCGCACCACGGTGTCGTAGATCGAGGTGTCACCGTGCGGGTGGTAGTTGCCCATCACGTCGCCGACGACGCGGGCGCACTTGTAGTAGCCCTTCTCCGGCCGGTAGCCGCCGTCGTACATGGCGTACAGCACGCGGCGGTGCACCGGCTTGAGGCCGTCGCGGACCTCGGGCAGGGCCCGGGAGACGATCACGCTCATCGCGTAGTCGAGGTAGGAGCGCTGCATCTCGGTCTCGAGCTCGATCGGCTCGATCCGCAGCGTGCCCTGCGCCTCGGGTTCCTGCGACTGCTCGTCGCTGGCGGGACGGTTGTCGTCGGCCACTGCTGGTCAGATTCCTTTCACGCGTGACTTGGTGGGCAGGTGACCGGCGGTCACACGTCCAGGAAGCGGACGTCCTTGGCGTTGCGCTGGATGAAGGAGCGGCGGGCCTCGACGTCCTCGCCCATCAGGACCGAGAAGAGGTCGTCGGCCCGGGCCGCGTCCTCCAGGGTCACCTGGAGCAGCAGCCGGTGGGCCGCGTCCATGGTGGTGACCCGCAGCTCCTCGGCGTTCATCTCGCCCAGACCCTTGAAGCGCTGGATCGCGTCGTCCTTCGGCAGCCGGCGCCCGGCGGACACCCCGGCCTCGATCACGGCGTCCCGCTCGCGGTCCGAGTAGACGTACTCGAAGTCGTCCTTGCCCCACTTGATCTTGTACAGCGGCGGCATCGCCAGGTAGACGTAGCCGGCCTCGACCAGCGGGCGCATGAAGCGGAACAGCAGGGTGAGCAGCAGGGTGCGGATGTGCTGCCCGTCGACGTCGGCGTCCGCCATCAGGACGATCTTGTGGTAGCGCAGCTTGGACTCGTCGTAGTCCTCCTGGATGCCGCAGCCGAAGGCCGAGATCAGCGCCTGGACCTCGGTGTTCTGCAGCACCTTGTCGATCCGGGCCTTCTCGACGTTCAGGATCTTGCCGCGGATCGGCAGGATGGCCTGGGTGCGCGGGTCGCGGCCCTGCTTGGCCGAGCCACCGGCCGAGTCACCCTCGACGATGAAGATCTCGCACTCGGCCGGGTCCTTGGACTGGCAGTCGCTCAGCTTGCCCGGCAGCGAGGCGCTCTCCAGCAGGCCCTTGCGGCGGGTCAGGTCGCGCGCCTTGCGGGCCGCCATCCGCGCGGTGGCCGCGGTGATGGACTTGCGGATGATGTCCGCCGCCTCGTTCGGGTTGCGGTCCAGCCAGTCGTTCAGCTGCTCGTGCACCACCCGCTGGACGAAGGTCTTCGCCTCGGTGTTGCCCAGCTTGTCCTTGGTCTGGCCCTCGAACTGCGGCTCGCCCAGCTTGACCGAGATGATCGCGGTCAGGCCCTCGCGGATGTCCTCGCCGGAGAGGTTCTCGTCCTTCTCGCGGAGCAGCTTCTTGTCCCGCGCGTAGCGGTTGACCAGGCCGGTCAGCGCCGCGCGGAAGCCCTCCTCGTGGGTGCCGCCACCGTGGGTGTGGATGGTGTTGGCGAACGAGTAGACGCCCTCGGTGTAGGAGGCGTTCCACTGCATGGCGACCTCGACCGAGATCGTCTTGTCCTTGTCCTCGGCCTCGAAGTCGATCACCGAGGGGTGCACCGGCTCGCCCTTGCGGGAGTTGAGGTGCTTCACGAAGTCGGCGATGCCGCCCTCGTAGTGGTAGGTGACGGCGAGCGGCTTGCCCTCGTCGTCGGTGTGCTCGGGCCGCTCGTCGGTCAGCGAGATGGTCAGGCCCTTGTTGAGGAAGGCCATCTCCTGGAAGCGGCGGGAGAGCGTCTCGAAGGAGTAGACGGTGGTCTCGAAGATCTCGCCGTCGGCCCAGAAGGAGACGCTGGTGCCGGTCCGGTCGGTGGCCTCGTGCTGGGCCAGCGGCGCGGTCGGGGCACCCATCTTGTACTCCTGGGTCCACCGGTGGCCGTCGGTGTGGATCTCCACCGCGAGCTTGGTGGAGAGCGCGTTCACCACCGAGACGCCGACGCCGTGCAGACCGCCGGAGACCGCGTAGCCGCCGCCGCCGAACTTGCCGCCGGCGTGCAGCACGGTGAGCACCACCTCGACGGCCGGCCTGTCCTGGCCGGGGACGATGCCGACCGGGATGCCACGGCCGTTGTCGATCACCCGGACGCCGCCGTCGGCCAGGATGGTGACGTCGATGGTGTCGGCGTGGCCGGCCAGGGCCTCGTCGACGGCGTTGTCCACCACCTCGTAGACCAGGTGGTGCAGGCCGCGCTCGCCCGTGGAGCCGATGTACATGCCGGGGCGCTTGCGGACGGCGTCGAGGCCCTCCAGCACCTGGATGGCGCTGGCGTCGTAGGCCTTTCCGGTTGCCGGGTCGGTGGGGACGGGGGACTGGCTGGACTCGCCGGAATCGGCCACGAAGCGCCCTCTCTGGCACAGCACGGGTCGCAGCCCGGCCCGGATTCGGGCGAACGTGCGACCACAGCGTTTCGACTCAGTTACCGCAAGCGGCAGTGTTTGACTCTCAGTCTACCGGTACCACCGACATAGATGGGCGTTTGGCAGGCCCTGAGGGCGGATTTGCCGCCCCGAATCCCCTCCGCACATGTCCCGATACTCGCCCGGGGGGCTCAGCGGCCTCACAACGGCCGCCAGCGGTTCCGGAGGTATGCGCTCCGTCAACCCCGCTGGCCCGGCCGGCCGGGCCGCCGGTCGAGGAGCCGTCAGCCCCAGGTGTCCCGCGGCCCGCGGCTGCCCGGCGCCCGCAGCCGGCCGTACCGCCGCTCCGGCGCCGCCGGCCCGAGCACCCGGATCACCTTGACCGTGCCGTGGCCCAGCTCGTGGTTCAGCCGGGCCACCAACTGCCGTGCCAGCAAGCGCAACTGGGTCGCCCAGGCGGTGGAGTCGCAGCGCACCGTGAGGACCGCCTCGGCCTCCGCGAACTGCTCCGGGACGCAGTGCGCGGCGATGTCCGGGCCGACGATCTGGGCCCAGCGGCCCATCACCCCGCCGACCGCGGCCGGCGCCTCCCAGCCGCGCTCGGTGATCAGCCGGTTCAGTGCCGCCCCCAGCGGGACCGGGTCCCGGCCGTCCGCCCGGGCGCCGCTGCGCAGCCCGTGCCGCCGCGCCTCGCGCTTCTCGCGCACCGCCTCGCCGCGCTGCCGGGCCTGCTCCTTGGCGGCCCGCAGCGCGACCCGGGCGAGGTCGACGCCGGAGAGCTTGGGGTCCTCACTCATCGGCGGCGCGCTCCTCGGGTGCTGGCGGGGGACTGCTGCGGGTGACTACTCCGGGGAGGAAGTTCTCCCCAGCCTGTGGACGGATCAGCGGGCCGGCGGCCGTCCCCAGGGTGTGGACAGACCAGGGTACGTGCCGGCGCCGGGAAGCGCCCGATCCGTCGGCGGCCGGTTCGCGGATGGCCGATCCGTCAGTGGCTGATCCGGGAGACCTCGCCGTCCGCCACCGCGTAGCGCGCCCCGGCCAGCGCCTTCGGCACGTCCTCCGGCACCGCCGCGGTGACCAGCACCTGCTCGCCGCCGGCCACCAGCTCGGCCAACTGGTCACGGCGCCGGGCGTCCAGCTCGGCGAAGACGTCGTCCAGGATCAGCACCGGCTCGCCGCCGTCCGCGCGCAGCAGCTCGTAGCTGGCCAGCCGCAGCGCCAGCGCGAAGGACCAGGACTCGCCGTGGCTCGCGTAGCCCTTGGCCGGCAGCGACCCGAGCAGCAGGGTCAACTCGTCGCGGTGCGGCCCGACCAGGGTCAGGCCGCGCTCGGTCTCCTGCTTGCGCGCCGCCTGCAGCGCCTCGAGCAACTGCTGGTGGGCCTCCTCCCGGCTGCCCGGCAGCCCGCCCTCGAAGGAGGAGCGGTACTCCAGCCGGGTCGGCCCGCCGCCCGGGGCCAGCCGCTCGTAGGCCTGCTCCACCAGCGGCGCCAGCGCGGCCACCAGCTGCAGCCGGAAGGCCGTCAACTCCGCGCCGGCCTGGGCCAGGTGACCGTCCCAGACGTCCAGCGTGGACAGGTCGGCGCCCTTGCCGCCACCGGCCCGGCGGGCCATCGCCGCGGTCTTCAGCAGCGCGTTGCGCTGCTTGAGCACCCGCTCGTAGTCGGCCCGCACCCCGGCCAGCCGCGGTGCCCGGGCGGTCAGCAGCTCGTCCAGGAAGCGCCGCCGCTCGCCCGGGTCGCCCTTCACCAGGGCCAGGTCCTCGGGGGCGAACAGCACGGTGCGCAGCAGGCCCAGCACGTCGCGCGGGCGGACGTTGTCCGAACGGTTGATCCGGGCCCGGTTGGCCTTGCCCGGGGTGATCTCCAGTTCGACCAGGGTGGTCCGGGAGCGGTCCACGATCGAGCCGCGGACCACCGCCCGCTGGGCGCCCTGGCGGACCAGCGGCGCGTCGGTGGCCACCCGGTGGCTGCCCAGCGTGGCCAGGTAGCCGATCGCCTCGACCAGGTTGGTCTTGCCCTGCCCGTTGGGCCCGACGAAGGCGGTGACGCCCGGGTCGAGGGGAACCTCGGCCCGGGCGTAGGACCGGAAATCGGCGAGCGAGAGGTGCGCGACATGCATGGGTGGGTACTGCGCTCGCCTTCTTCGCTACTTGGACTCGACCGCGTGGCCGCCGAACTCGTTGCGCAGCGCGGCGATCATCTTCATCTGCGGGGAGTCGTCCTGGCGCGAGGCGAAGCGGGCGAACAGCGAGGCGGTGATCGCCGGCAGCGGGACGGCGTGGTCGATCGCGGCCTCCACGGTCCAGCGGCCCTCGCCGGAGTCGGCGGCGTAGCCCTTGAGCTTGTCCAGGTGCTCGTCCTTGTCGAGGGCGTCCACCGCGAGGTCGAGCAGCCAGGAGCGGATCACCGTGCCCTCCTTCCAGGAGCGGAAGACCTCCCGGACGTCGGTCACGCTGTCCACGGCCTCCAGCAGCTCCCAGCCCTCGGCGTAGGCCTGCATGATGGCGTACTCGATGCCGTTGTGGACCATCTTGGCGAAGTGGCCGGCGCCCACCTTGCCGGCGTGCACCGAGCCGTACTCGCCCTCCGGCTTGAGCGCGTCGAAGATCGGCTGCACCTTGGCGATGTGCTCGGCCTCGCCGCCGTACATCAGCGCGTAGCCGTTCTGCAGGCCCCAGACGCCGCCGGAGACGCCGCAGTCCACGAAGCCGATGCCCTTGGCGGCCAGCAGCTCGGCGTGCGCCACGTCGTCGGTCCAGCGGGAGTTGCCGCCGTCCACCACCACGTCGCCGGGGGAGAGCAGCTCGGCCAGCTCCTCGACGGTCGCCTGGGTCGGCGCGCCCGCCGGGACCATCACCCAGACCACCCGCGGGCCCTGGAGCTTGGTCACCAGCTCCGCGAGGCTCGCGGCGTCGGCGAGGTCGGGGTTGCGGTCGTACCCGATGACGGTGTGGCCGGCGCGGCGGATGCGCTCGCGCATGTTGCCGCCCATCTTGCCGAGACCGATGAGGCCGAGCTCCATGACAAGTCCTTACCTGGGGTGTCGTGCCTGACGGCGGCGCCGTTGCCGCGACACAAGAGCCTACGCCGCGCGGGTGTCCCCGGTCCGTGGACTGTGGACACCCGCGCGGCGACCGGACGACCGGCGTCGGCCGGAGCGCCCGGGGTCAGCCGGAGAGGCGGACCGGCATGATCAGGTACTGGTAGGTCTCGTCGACCTCGGCGTCCACCGCGGCCTTGCCCTTGAGCAGCGCGGGCTTGGTGGCGGTGGTGAAGCAGAGGTTGGCGTAGGCGGAGTCGATCGCCTTCAGACCCTCCTCCAGGTAGCCCGGGTTGAAGGCGATCGAGATGTCGTCGCCCTCCAGGTCCGCCTCGATCCGCTCGGTGGCCTGCGCGTCGTCGCCCGAGCCGGCCTCCAGGGTCAGCACGCCCTGCTCGAAGTTGAGCCGGACCGGGGTGTTCCGCTCGGCGACCAGCGAGACGCGCTTGAGCGCCTCCAGGAACGGCTGGGTCTGCACCGAGGCCTCGGCGCTGAACTCGGTCGGGAAGAGGCTGCGGAACTTCGGGAACTCGCCCTCCAGCAGCCGGGTGGTGGTGCGCCGCCCGGCGCCCTCGAAGCCGATCAGGCCCTCGCCGGCGCCGCCCGAGGAGAGCGCGATCGAGACGTTGTCGCCGCTGCCCAGGGACTTGGCGATGTCCTGCAGGGTGCGGGCCGGCACCAGGGCGACCGCGGAGATGTCCGACTGCTCGGGCTTCCACAGCAGCTCGCGGACGGCGAACCGGTAGCGGTCGGTGGCGGCCAGGGTGATCTTGTCGCCCTCGATCTCCACCCGGACACCGGTGAGCACCGGCAGGGTGTCGTCCCGGCCGGCGGCGACCGCGGCCTGGCTGACCGCGGCAGCGAAGACCTCGCCGGCGACGGTGCCGGTGGCGGTGGGCATCTGGGGCAGCGCCGGGTACTCCTCCACCGGGAGGGTCGGCAGGGTGAACCGGGAGCTGCCGCAGACCACGCTGACCCGCTGGCCGTCGGTGGAGATCTCCACAGGCCTGTTGGGAAGGTTGCGGGCGATGTCGTTGAGCAGCCGGCCGGAGACCAGCACGGTCCCGGCCTCCTCCACGTCCGCCTCCAGCTCGACCCGGGCCGAGACCTCGTAGTCGAAGCCGGACAGCGCGAGGGCGCCGTCCTGGGCGGTCAGCAGCAGGCCGGCCAGCACCGGCACCGGCGGCCGCGCCGGGAGGCTGCGGGCAGCCCAGGCCACCGCCTCCGCGAGGACGTCACGCTCCACCCGGAACTTCACCGGTCACCGCCTCCTGGGGTCCTGCAGTCGCTTGCAGCTGTTGGTCGTCTGTCGATCGTCTCCGGCGTCCGCCGGGCACCCGGGCCGCGGGACGAGCCCGCTCCGGCTCCAGGTGCCAGGGACAGTCTGACGTACTCCACGGACAGCCGGGGCAGACGGGCGGCAGGAAGCAGGTGTCGGGACGGCAACGACCGCGAAGCCGCTTGTCCACAGATTTCGGCCCACCCCGCTGTTGAGCAAGGTCAGGGGTCTCTAGGTGTAGTGGTAGTAGTAGGTCCTGTGGAAACCGTGGATAACCGTGTTTTCGCAGGTCAGCCCCACTTTTTTGTCCACACTGACTGTGGACCGACGCCGTGGATAACCAACGGCCGCTGTGGACAGCGGAGCGTTACTCACAGCCCACCGTGCGTGTCCACAGGTTTTCCCCAGCAGCTTCCCCAGATTCGCACCGGGTTATCCACGAGAGCCCGGTCAACTTCTCGTGACGGCTTTCACACCTGGCGATGAACAGGGCCCCTCCGTTGTCGAACAGTGGATACCGCTGTGGAGAAGCTGGGGATAATCGGCCTCCGCCTGGGGACAGCCGGTGGACAACTTTCTGGGCGGCTGACGGGCCGCCAACTGTCCACACCCTGTGGATAACGGTTGTGCACAAGTCCACAGCCAGTTGACCTGCGCCGACGAGCGTAGCCAGCGCTCGGCTGTGGAGGAATTCGGGATAACTCGACGGTCCCCACACTGTGGACGGGGGAAAACACCGTGCACTGTGGACAACGGCCGCTCGGGCGCGCACTGTTCGAATACCTGCTCAGATGTGCGATCGGGCCGCGAGCCTGGTGGAGCGTCAGTCGCTCGGAAGCCTTCCCCGGCCCTTTGGAGTTCACACGCCCTGGGGACGACGAAAGGGGCCGGCAGGGACTCCTCAGGTCCCTGCCGGCCCCTCAACGGCCGTTCTGCTGCCAGCCCTTGAACGGGTCTAGCTCTTGATGCGGTTGGTCAGCTCGGTGACCTGGTTGTAGAGCGAGCGCCGCTCCGCCATCAGTGAGCGGATCTTCCGGTCGGCGTGCATCACGGTGGTGTGGTCGCGACCGCCGAACTGGGCACCGATCTTCGGCAGCGACAGGTCGGTCAGCTCCCGGCAGAGGTACATGGCGATCTGACGGGCCGTCGCCAGCACCCGGCTGCGCGAGGAACCGCACAGGTCCTCGACGGTCAGCCCGAAGTAGGCCGCGGTCTGCTGCATGATGACCTGCGCGGTGATCTCCGGCCCGGCGTCCTCGTCGCCGCCCGGGATCAGGTCCTTCAGCACGATGCCGGCCAGCTCCAGGTCGACCGGCGAGCGGTTGAGGTTGGCGAAGGCGGTCACCCGGATCAGCGCGCCCTCCAGCTCCCGGATGTTCCGGGTGATCCGGGAGGCGATGAACTCCAGCACGTCGGCCGGCGCGTTGAGCCGCTCCTGGATCGCCTTCTTGCGCAGGATCGCGATCCGGGTCTCCAGCTCGGGCGGGGTGACGTCGGTGATCAGTCCCCACTCGAAGCGGTTGCGCAGCCGGTCCTCCAGGGTGATCAGCTGCTTGGGCGGCCGGTCGGAGGAGAGCACGATCTGCTTGTTGGCGTTGTGCAGCGTGTTGAAGGTGTGGAAGAACTCCTCCTGGGTCGACTCCTTCTGCGCCAGGAACTGGATGTCGTCGACCAGCAGGATGTCCATGTCCCGGTAGCGCTTGCGGAACGCGTCCGCCTTGCCGTCCCGGATCGAGTTGATGAACTCGTTGGTGAACTCCTCCGAGCTCACGTACCGCACCCGGGTGCCCGGGAAGAGGCTGCGCGAGTAGTGCCCGATCGCGTGCAGCAGGTGGGTCTTGCCGAGGCCGGACTCGCCGTAGATGAAGAGCGGGTTGTAGGCCTTGGCGGGCGCCTCGGCCACCGCCACCGCCGCGGCGTGCGCGAACCGGTTGCTCGCGCCGATCACGAAGGTGTCGAACAGGTACTTGGGGTTCAGCCGGGCGGCCGGCTCGTCCTTGCGCGAGCTGTCCGCCGAGGGCGCGCCGGGCGGCGCGGGCACGCCGGGCACCGGGGTGCGGTCGGCCACCCGCTCGGGCATCGGCGGGGCGGGCGGCAGGTCCAGCTCGCCGGGCGACTGGCCCGGTGCGGGCAGGTCGGCGGGGCGGATGGTGGGCGGCGGCAGGTCGCGCCGGGCCTGCGGCGGTCGACCGCCGCGCGGGCGCGGGTCCTGCTCCGCGGAGTCGTAGGCGCCGCCGAACAGGTCGCCCTGCGAGGGCTCGCCGCCGGGGTGCGGGCCGGTCGGGCCCGGGCGTTCGCCCTCGCGGCCCTCCCAGTCGCGGTAGCCGCGCTCCTGGTAGGGCTGCGCCGGGGCGGCGGGGTACCCGGCGCCCGGGTAGCCGCCGTAGCCGGGCTGGGCCGGGTAGGGCGGCTGGTCCTGGTAGCCGTCGTAGCCGGACTCGGGGTAGCCGAAGCCGCCCTCGTAGCCGCCGGCGTCGTAGGACTGCTCGCGGCCCTCGTAGGTCGGCTCGCGGTACGGCTGGCCCGGGTAGTCGTGCGCGGGCCGGGGCGCGGTGGGCCAGCTGCCGGGCTGCGGCTCGCCGGCGGTGGGCTCGGGCTCGGGCTCCGCCGCGGGGGCGGGCGCCGGCGGCACCGCGTTGGCGTCCACCATCACCGCGATCCGCACCGGGCGGCCGAACTGCCGGCTCAGCCCGTCGGTCAGCTGCGGCAGCAGCCGCCCCTCCAGCACCTGCTTGGCCCACTCGTTGGGGGCCGCCAGCAGGGCGGTGTCGTGCATCATCCACATCGGCTGGGTCCGCTGGACCCACAGCTTGTCCTTGTCGCCGACCGAGGTGTCGTTGACCAGCCGCTCGACGACCTTCGCCCAGGCGGGGACGAGGTCGCTGTTGACATCAGCCACTGGTGCACGCTTTCTCGTTCCCCCGGCGGCGGGGGTGGTCAGGTCAGGATCGGTGGGCCGCGGAGACGGGGGTCGGGCTGGGTGGGCGGGAGCTCCGGGCCGGTGGCTGGTTGAGGTGGATGAACAAAACCAGACAAGTCCTGCAACGGTAGTCAGCGCGCAGAGCTGATTCAAGTTGTTGTCCACAGGCTGTGCACACCGGGCCCCTGGGGTGCCGGTTTGACCCTCGGGTGCCGTCCCGCGTACCGTAACCAGGTCGAGTTGTCGATGGCCGCTGCCGCATGTCCGCGGGTCCGCCCCGCTTCCAGAAGGCGCGCAGCACGGGCGCCGTGGATTGCCCGGACCCCAGCAGACCTGGGGATTCGGGCCGGATTTCCCAGCTTCGAAGGGGAGATCACGCGGCCGCACGGTGACGGCCAAGCTGCAAATCGTCACCCTACGATTCACCCCAGGAGCCCCCGAGTGAGCAAGCGCACCTTCCAGCCGAACAACCGTCGTCGCGCCAAGACCCACGGCTTCCGGCTCCGGATGCGTACCCGTGCCGGCCGCGCCATCCTGGCTGCCCGCCGTGGCAAGGGCCGCAGCAGCATCTCCGCCTGATCCGCGCAAAGGGTCTGCAGTGCTGCCCCCCGAGAATCGGCTGCGGCGGCGCCAGGACTTCGCGATCGCGGTGAAACGCGGCCGCCGGGCCGGTCGGCCCTTGCTGGTCGTCCATCTCAGACGAGAGGACGGGGCAGCAGGGCAGGTCGACGGGTACAGCGACTCCCACCCGCACGTCGCCGAGGGGACTCCCTCGGCGCGTGCGGGTTTCGTCGTGAGCAAGGCGGTTGGTCCGGCCGTGGTTCGCAACCTGGTCAAGCGTCGCCTGCGTCACCTGGTCCGGGAGCGTCTGGGCCGGTTGCCCGCAGGTAGCCTGATAGTGGTACGGGCGCTGCCCCCGGCCGGGACGGCCTCGTACCTGGATCTTGCTCATGACCTGGACGCGGCGCTCAAGCGACTGCTCCGTCCGGATCCGGCCCCACAGCCGGCGGGATCCAGGACAGTGACGGGATCAGGGCGATGAAGTACCTGCTGATGGGACTGATCAGGCTCTACCAGTGGACGATCAGTCCGCTGCTCGGACCGGTCTGCCGCTACTACCCCTCGTGCTCGCACTACGGCTACGAGGCGGTGCGGACCCACGGTGCGCTGAAAGGCAGCGTGCTGACCGCCTGGCGGATCCTGCGGTGCAACCCCTGGTCACCCGGTGGGGTGGACCACGTGCCGCCGCGCAAGCGCCCCGTATGGCACCAGCGGCTGCGCGCCCTGGTGCAGTCCAAGGCCGGTGACACCCCGAGCCCGGAGTCGGTCGACTCCGTGGCCGCGGCCGACTCCCCGGTCACCACAGGCTCGACGGCTGCTGGTCAGACGTCGGTAGGCCCGATGTCCGCAAGCCTGACGACCAAGCCAATGCTCAAGGAGTCTGACCGGTGACCTGGTCCTTCCTGAACCCCCTGTACACCGCGGTGTCCTGGATCATCGTCCAGTTCCACTCGCTGTACAGCAACGTCTTCAACCCGGACGGCGGCTGGGCCTGGGGCCTGTCCATCGCCTCGATGGTCATCGTGATCCGGATCTGCCTGATCCCGCTCTTCGTGAAGCAGATCAAGGCGACCCGGGCCATGCAGGCGATCCAGCCGAAGATGAAGGCCATCCAGGAGCGCTACAAGAACGACCGGCAGCGCCAGTCCGAAGAGATGATGAAGCTCTACAAGGAGGCGGGCACCAACCCCTTCTCGAGCTGTCTCCCGATCCTGGTGCAGATGCCGTTCTTCACCGCCCTCTACGGGGTGCTGAGCTCGGTCGCGCACCACAAGGAGATCGGCGTCATCAACGGCTCGCTGCTGGACAGCGCGAGCAAGGCGCACATCTTCGGGGCTCCGCTGTCGGCCACCTTCCTGGGCAGCCACCTGACCAGCGTCAAGGTCGTCTGCGCAGTGATGATCGTCATGATGTCGCTGTCGCAGTTCGTCACCCAGCGCCAGCTGATGACCAAGAACATCGACCTCTCGGTCAAGACGCCGTTCATGCAGCAGCAGAAGATGCTGATGTACGTCTTCCCGGTGATGTTCGCCGCGATGGGCATCAACTTCCCGGTCGGTGTGCTGATCTACTGGCTCACCACCAACGTCTGGTCGATGGGCCAGCAGCTGATCGTGATCCGCAACAACCCGACGCCGGGCAGCAAGGCGTTCAGCGAGCGGCAGGCGCGCCTGAAGGCGGCCGGCCGGCTGAACCCGGACGGCACGGTCATCAAGGGCAGTGGCCCGCTCGGTGCCCTCTTCGGCGGCAAGGCGGCCGCCCCGGAGCAGGCCGCTGAGGCGCTCACCGAGACGGTGCAGGCGCGCCGCCAGCAGCCGCGCCGGCAGACCAAGGCGCAGCGCCAGACCCATGTGAGCGCGGGCAAGGCCGAGACCGCGGAGGACGCGGCGGACCAGGTGGAGCCGAGCGCCCCGGCCGAGCAGGACGCGGTGCCGAGCGCCCAGGGCGCGGGCAAGCCGCAGGCCTCCGGCGGGACCAAGCGGCCGGCTGCCAAGCAGCAGCAGGGCGGCGGGGCCAAGCGCGGACCGCAGGGCGGCCAGCAGCGGCCCAAGAAGAAGTCCTAGGCCCGAGCCGCACCCCCTGACCCTTGAATTCGGCCCGTACCCGTGGGCCCTGTCTGTGAAGGAGTCCCTGCCGTGACGGAAGGCACCACCTCCGCCGTCGAAGCCGAGTCGGGCGCTGCGGCGCAGGAGCCGGCGGACACCCTGGTCGCTCGTCTGGAGCAGGAGGGCGAGATCGCGGCCGACTACCTGGAAGGCCTGCTGGACATCGCCGACCTGGACGGCGACATCGACATGGACGTCGAGGGCGACCGGGCCCTGGTGTCGATCGTCGGTGACGGCAACGACCGGACGCTGCAGCGGCTGGTCGGCCAGGACGGCGAGGTGCTGGAGGCACTGCAGGAGCTGACCCGGCTGGCGGTGCACCGGGAGACCGGTGAGCGCAGCCGGCTGATGCTGGACATCGCGGGCTTCCGGGCGCGCAAGCGGGCCGAGCTGGCCGAGCTGGGCGCCCAGGCCGCGGAGGAGGCCAAGCGCACCGGCGAGCCGGTGAAGCTGCGGCCGATGACCCCGTTCGAGCGCAAGGTGGTGCACGACGCGGTGGCCGCGGCCGGCCTGCGCAGCGAGTCGGAGGGCGAGGAGCCGGAGCGCTGCGTCGTCGTCCTGGCGGGCTGAACAAGACGGCAGGGACCTTCCCGATCGACTGGATGTCGACCCCGTCCGCACTTCGGGTGCGGGCGGGGTCGACGTTCCTGGGGGGCGAGGTCGAGTTGGCGCGGCGTGTTTCACGTGAAACCGTGCTAGACGGTGGATGCGGTTCGGGCGGTGGGATCGTTGAGCGGAGAGGCTGAGATGGCGACGGAGAGTGCGGCGGCCGACGGTGCGCCGGAGGGGCTGGCGGAGGCCCCGGAGGTGGCACGGGAGATCTTCGGCGAGCAGTTCGCCGCGGCGCAGCGCTACGCGGAGCTGCTGGCCACGGCCGGGGTGCAGCGCGGGCTGATCGGTCCGCGGGAGGTGCCGCGGCTCTGGGACCGGCACGTGCTGAACTGCGCGGTGCTGGCCGAGCTGCTGCCCGCCGGGGCGACGCTCTGCGACGTCGGCTCGGGTGCCGGGCTGCCGGGGATCCCGGTGGCGCTGGCCCGGCCGGACGTCTCGGTGACCCTGCTGGAGCCGCTGCTGCGCCGCACCACCTTCCTGGAGGAGGTGGTCCGGGAGCTGGGGCTGGCCAACGTCACGGTGCTGCGCGGGCGGGCCGAGGAGATGGTCGGCAAGGTCTCGGTGGACATCGTGACCGCGCGGGCGGTGGCTCCGCTGGACCGGCTGGCCGGCTGGGGGATGCCGCTGCTGCGGCCGTACGGCCAGATGCTGGCGCTCAAGGGCGACACCGCCGAGCAGGAGCTGGCCGATTCGCGGGCCGCGCTGACCAGGCTGGGCGCCGTGGAGTGGGCGGTGATCCCGGTGGGGGAGAGCGCGCTGGGCGCGACGACCCGGGTGGTGCAGGTGAAGGCCGGGGAGAGCCCCGGCGGGGTGAAGGCGGCCACCCGGCGGGCCAAGGCGGCCCGGGCCGGGCGGGCCGAGGCCCGCGGCGGGGGCCGTCGCCGGCGCTGACCGCCGTTCCACTACCGTGCCGAACAGGCTCCGGGTGCGTTCCAGCGCCCGGAGCCTGTTGCTTTGCGTCTGGCGCGGCTCCGGAGTGTCGCACCGTCAGATTTCCGACATTGCGGGCATGGTGTTTCACGTGAAACGTCGCTCACTGCTACCCGTCAGTTTCGACCTGCGGCTTCGTCGCGGGCTGGGCCGAGATCGGGGAGCGGCTATTGCCGCTCCGGTTTCACGTGAAACACTGGGCCCCATGCAGGACTCGGAGACCATCGAGCAGATCGATGACACCCCCATCGCCCGGGCGGCGCAGGCCGCCGTGCAGGCCATGGGGCGGGCGGGCGAGGGGCTCCCCAGGCCGCCGGCGACCCGGGTGATCGTGGTCGCCAACCAGAAGGGCGGGGTCGGGAAGACCACCAGCACCGTCAACATGGCCGCCTCGCTGGCCATGCACGGCCTGCGCGTGCTGGTGATCGACCTCGACCCGCAGGGCAACGCCTCCACCGCGTTGGGCATCGACCACCACGCCGAGGTGCCCTCGATCTACGACGTCCTGGTGGAGGGCAAGCCGCTGGCCGACGTGGTGCAGCCGGTGGTCGAGGTGGAGGGGCTGTTCTGTGTCCCGGCCACCATCGACCTGGCGGGCGCCGAGATCGAGCTGGTCTCCCTGGTGGCCCGGGAGAGCCGGCTGCAGCGGGCGATCGCGGCCTACGAGCAGCCGCTGGACTACATCCTGATCGACTGCCCGCCCTCGCTCGGGCTGCTGACCGTCAACGCCCTGGTGGCCGGGCAGGAGGTGCTGATCCCGATCCAGTGCGAGTACTACGCGCTGGAGGGGCTGGGTCAGCTGCTGCGCAACGTCGAGCTGGTCCGGGCCCACCTCAACCCGGCGCTGCACGTCTCGACCATCCTGCTGACCATGTACGACGCACGGACCCGGCTGGCCGCCCAGGTGGCCGAGGAGGTTCGCAACCACTTCACCACCGAGGTGCTGCGGACGGCGATCCCGCGCTCGGTGCGGATCTCCGAGGCGCCCAGCTACGGCCAGACCGTGCTCACCTACGACCCGGGCTCCACCGGGGCGCTCTCCTACCTGGAGGCGGCCCGCGAGCTCGCGCTGCGCGCGGTGGGCCTGGACGCACCGCCCACCGCGGTGGAGCAGGCGGCCGCCGAGGCGCTCGGCGCGGTGGGGCACAACCGGCACACGATCGGCGCGCAGGCGACGCCGTTGGCACAGCAGAGCACGATGGAGGGCAATCGGTGAGTGGGCGCAGGGGTCTGGGCAAGGGGCTGGGGGCGCTGATCCCGGCAGCCGGTGCACCGGCGCCCGCCGCGGGTACGGCCGTGCCGGACCGGGTGGCGGTCGCCGCCCCGCAGGCCGTACTGGGCACCGGGGCGGTCTCGCCCAGCGCGGTGCCGGTGCTGCCCTCGGGCCGCGGCACGGTGGCGGCCCGGGCCGCCGAGAGCGTCCGGGTGGAGCAACTGCCGGTGGACGGCGCCCGGTTCGCCGAGCTGCCGCTGGACGCCATCACGCCGAACCCGCGGCAGCCGCGCGAGGTCTTCGACGAGGCCAAGCTGGAGGAGCTGGTCACCTCGATCAAGGAGGTGGGCCTGCTGCAGCCGGTGGTGGTGCGTCAGGTCGGGCCGGAGCGCTATGAGCTGATCATGGGCGAGCGGCGCTGGCGGGCCTCCCGGGCGGCCGGGCTGAAGCAGATCCCGGCCATCGTCCGGGCCACCGGCGACGACAAGCTGCTGCTGGACGCGCTGCTGGAGAACCTGCACCGGGCCGAGCTGAACCCGCTGGAGGAGGCGGCCGCCTACGACCAGCTGCTGCGCGACTTCGGCTGCACCCACGACGAGCTGGCCGACCGGATCGGCCGCTCCCGCTCGCACGTCTCCAACACCATCCGGCTGCTCAAGCTCTCCTCCGCGGTGCAGAAGCGGGTGGCGGCCGGGGTGCTGACCGCCGGTCACGCCCGGGCGCTGCTCGCGGTGCCGGACGGCGAGCGGCAGGACGAGCTGGCCCGGCGGATCGTCGCCGAGGGGCTCTCGGTGCGCAGCATCGAGGAGATCGTGGCGCTGCTGGACCACGAGGAGAAGCCCAAGCGGCCGGTCGGCCCGAAGGCGGGCAGGATCCTCTCGCCGGCCTTCAACGACCTGGCCGGCCGGCTCTCCGACCGCTTCGAGACCCGGGTGAAGGTCGAGGTCTCGCAGCGCGGCGGGAAGCTGGGCAAGGGCAAGGTGGTGCTGGAGTTCGCCTCGGTCGAGGACCTCAACCGGATCCTGGACAGCCTGGCGCCGGGGGAGGACGGGCTGCGCCTCTCGCAGGGCTGAGCCCCCGCCCGGTGTCCGGGGGACGGGATGACGGAACGGTGGGTGCATGTTTCACGTGAAACATGCACCCACCGGCGTCTCTGCGGGGCTCGTGGGGAGCGGCCCGGCGGGCTTGCCCCGCTCCGCGGTCGCACGGGGAGGAACCGAATGAGGAGGTGGGCCGGATGGGTCGCAGGATCGTCCCGCTGACGCTGGACAACCTGGCGGACCTGCCAGCGCCGTGCCGCTCCTGCGTCTTCTGGGAGCTCGATCCGGTGAGCGGGCGGGAGGCGGTCGACGGGGGGAAGGCGGAGGCCGAGAAGGAGGGCTGGATCTCCGCGGTGCTGCTGGAGTGGGGCTCCTGCGGGCGGTTGGTCTACGTCGACCAGGAGCCGGCCGGCTTCGTGCTCTACGCGCCACCGGCCTACGTGCCGCGCTCGCAGTCCTTCCCGACCAGTCCGGTCTCGCCGGACGCCGTCCAGCTGATGATCAGTCGGGTGCTGCCGCCGTTCCAGGGGCAGGGGCTGGGCCGGGTGCTGGTGCAGCAGGTGGCCAAGGACCTGCTGGGGCGCGGCTTCCGGGCGATCGAGGCGTTCGGTGCGGAGGGGCCGGAGCGGCCGAGCTGCCTGCTGCCGGCGGAACACCTGCGGGCCGTGGGGTTCAAGACGGTCCGCTCCCACCACCGCTTCCCGCGGCTGCGCCTGGAGGCCCGCGCCACGCTCTCCTGGAAGGGCGGTGCCGAGGGCGCGCTGGAGCGGTTGCTCGGCGCCGGGCGCAAGGAACCGGCGCTGCGCCCCTTCTGAGCCGGCGTGGGCGCGAACGCGTGTGGTCGGAAGGCTCAGGCCTTGTTGACCGTGATGATGCCCTCGAGGTCGCGCAGCAGGGCGGCCTTCGGCTTGGCACCGATGATGCTCTTGACGACCTCGCCGTTGACGTAGACGTTCAGGGTCGGGATGGAGACCACGCCGTACTGGGCGGCGACGGCCTGGTTGGCGTCGACGTCGATCTTGGCGACGGTCAGCTGGTCCGCGTACTCCTCGGCGATCGCCTCCAGGGTCGGGGCGACCTGCTTGCACGGGCCGCACCACTCGGCCCAGAAGTCGACCAGGACGGGCTTGTCGCTCTTGAGGACCTCTGCGTCGAAGGTCGCGTCGGTGACGGTCTTGGTGGCGCCGGCCACGGGAACTCCTAGGGGTGTCGCGGTGGGGGGAACTGCTACGTGCGTGACAACAACGGCGGGGCAGCGAAACAGAGCGCGGGTCGAATCAGACCGCGACGCTCGCGGTGGCCTTGGCCTCCTGCTCGGCGGCGTGGGCCAGCTGGGCCAGGTACCGCTCGGCGTCCAGCGCGGCGGAGCAGCCGGTGCCGGCCGCGGTGATCGCCTGGCGGTAGCTGTGGTCGACCACGTCGCCGGCGCCGAAGACGCCGGTGAGGTTGGTCCGGGTGCTGGGCGAGTCCACCTTGAGGTAGCCCTCGGCGTCCAGCTCCAGCTGGCCCTTGAACAGCTCGGTGCGCGGGTCGTGGCCGATCGCGATGAACAGGCCGGTGACGGGCAGCTCGCGCAGCTCGCCGGTGGTGGTGTCGCGCAGGGTGACACCGGTCAGCTTGGGGTCGCCGTGGATGGCCTCGACCGCGCTGTCCCAGGCGAAGCTGATCTTCGGGTCGGCGAAGGCGCGCTCCTGCATCGCCTTGGAGGCGCGCAGCTCGCTGCGGCGGTGCACCACGGTGACCGACTTGGCGAACCGGGAGAGGAAGGTGGCCTCCTCCAGGGCGGTGTCGCCGCCGCCGACCACCGCGATGTCCTGGTCGCGGAAGAAGAACCCGTCGCAGGTGGCGCACCAGGAGACACCGCGGCCGGAGAGCGCGTCCTCCCGGGGCAGGCCGAGCTTGCGGTGCTGGGAGCCGGTGGTGACGATCACGGCGTGGGCCCGGTGCACGGTGCCCTCCGAGTCGGTGACGGTCTTGATGTCACCGGTCAGGTCGACCTCGACGATGTCGTCGGGGACCAGCTCGGCGCCGAACCGCTCGGCCTGGGCGCGCATGTTGTTCATCAGGTCGGGGCCCATGATCCCGTCCTGGAAGCCGGGGAAGTTCTCGACCTCGGTGGTGTTCATCAGGGCGCCGCCGGCCGTGACCGCGCCCTCGAAGACCAGCGGCTTCAGCGAAGCCCGCGCGGTGTAGAGCGCAGCGGTGTATCCGGCCGGGCCGGAACCGATGATGATCACGTTACGGACGTCGCTCACTGCATCTCCTGGTTCGCATCGCGACCCGCGCCAGGCGGGGAGGTGGGTGGCGGCTCCTGCTCCGCCGCCCGGGACAACGACTCACCAGTCTCCCGCATTCCCAGGCCCCGGCCTACCAGCGCCCACCCATCGGATGGTGTGGCGCGGGCCGCGGCCGGTGCTCAGCAGGCGCGCGGCCCGGCCGCCGCCGGGGTCAGAACACCTAGGGGGCCGGCACCTCCTGCTGGAGCAGGACCCGGGCCGGGGTGTCGGGGGAGTGGGTGGCGCAGCCCGCAGCGAGCAGGTACACCTCGTCGTGGGCCGGGTCGCCGGCGATCCTGAAGACGTAGACGTCCACCGGCGCCGACTCGAAGGACCCGTGGCCGACCAGCAGCGGCTGCTCGCCCTGGTGGCCGGTGACCGCCGACTCGACACAGGCCGGCAGCCCGCCCGGGGCGGTTCCGTCGGCGCCGACGTGCGGCTGCATCTCGTGCCCGGAGGCGGGGCCGCCGAGCAGGGCGCGGATCTGGTCGGGCAGGCCGGCGGCGGTGAAGGCCGGGCCGCTCGGGGAGCCGTTCGGGGCGCCGCCCGGCGCCGGGGTCGGGTTGGCGGCGGCGCCGGCGTTCTGGCCGGAGTTGGGGAGGTTCTGCTGGGCGGCCGCGGTCGGGTTGGCGCTGCCGCTGCCCAGGTTGCTCAGCAGGACGCCGGTCCCGGTGCCGAGCACCGCGAGGCAGGCGACGGCGGCGGCCAGCAGGCCGCCCCGGCGGCGGCGCGGCCGGGTGCGGCCGGGGCCCGTGCCACGGTCGGCGCGACCGG